>JALYWQ010000012.1 GCA_030852625.1 Actinomycetota bacterium | reverse complement strand
GGTTCGCACTGCGCCTGTCGGTACGGCAACCGTTGCTCCGCTGCTGGGGATCGGGGGGACGGGAACCGGTGTCCGGCTCCGACCGCAGCTGACCATCGGCTCGCGCGCGGCGGGTTTCCCCGTTGCGAACGAGTGACGACGGCGGGTACGCCCGGAGCCGCAGGCCTTGTCGCGGCTCCGAAACCGTCCGTTCACGGTCGCCCGAGACGTGACGACCGAGGGGGTCGCGTGTGAGGACGCCGGAGCGATGCACTCACATGCCCGAAAAGCGCCCGTAACGCGCGACGAGGAGCATGCCGCGATGGAGCGGACGGCGTTGTGCGATGGCATCCCTGCGCTGGCGGGCCACCGGGTGGGCATCACCGGCGACCGCCGGGCCGAGGAGCAGGCCGAGCTCCTCCGCCGCCTGGGGGCCGAGGTGGTGCACGGTCCCGTCCTCCGCACCCTCCCGCTCGGCGACGAGTCGGTGCTGCGGGCGGCCACCGACGCGGTCCTCGCCGACCCTCCCAGCGTCACGATCCTCAACACCGGGATCGGCCTGCGGGCCTGGATCGGCGCCGCCGAGACGTGGGGGGTCGCCGACGCCCTCGTGGCAGCCCTGGCCGGGGGCCGGGTGCTGGCCCGCGGGCCGAAGGCCTACGCCGCCGCCGTGCAGGTCGGGCTGCGGGTGTGGCACCAGGAGCCGTCCGAGCGGCTCGACCTGCTGGTGGCCGGGCTCAGCGGCGAGCTGCAGGGCGAGCACGTGGCCTTCCAGCTCCACGGGGACGAGTCGCCCGAGATCGTGGCGGCCCTCGAGCAGGCCGGCGCGCGGGTGACCCCGGTGGCGGTGTACCGCTGGGAGCCCCGCTCCGACGAGGGCCCCGCCCGCCGGCTGGTCCGCGAGACGGTGGATGGCCAGCTGTCGGCCGTGACCTTCACCTCCCCGTCGGCCGTGGCCAGCGCCTGCCGCATCGCCGAGGCCGACGGGTCCCGCCGCGAGTTCGTCGAAGCGTTCCGCCATCGGGTGGTCGCGGCGTGCGTGGGCCCGGTGACCCGTGACGCCGCGCTGGAGCTCGGCATCGCGGTCGCCTGCAGCCCCGAGCTGGGCCGGCTGGGGCTGCTCGTGCGGTCGCTGGCCACCACCCTGCGCAGCCAGCACCTCCACCTCGGCGCCGAGGGCCGGGAGTACGTCGTGCAGGGCCGGCTCCTCATGGACGGCGAGCGGGAGCTCTCGCTCGCCGACCGGGAGCGCCAGGTGTTCAACGTGCTGGCTCGCCGGGCCGGCGCCGTCGTGGCCCGAGCCTCCATCGAGCAGCAGGTGTGGAAGTCGACCGAGGAAGACCGCGCCCTCGACGCGGTGCTCTCCCGCCTGCGCCGCCACCTGGCGCCCACCGGACTCGAGGTGGCCACCCGCCACCGCCGGGGCTACCAGCTCCTGGCTGAGCCGCTCCCCTGCCCCGCCCTCGAGCCCCGGGACCGTCCGATCCCCGTCGCCTCCGCCTGCTGAGCCCGGCGGCGCGTCAGGCGATGACCAGGCACGCGCCGGCGACGACGATGCCGAGCATCGCCACCGCGGCCGCGGGCACGCGAGCGTCCTTGGTCTGCGATGGCCCGACGTCGACGATCACCCACGCCGCCACGAAGCCGCCGACCAGGCCGCCGAGGTGGCCGCCGATCGAGATCCCCGGGATGCTGAACGTGATGACGAGGTTGAGCATCAGGGTCGTGCCGAGCCCGGTCTGGAACGGGTTGATCCCCCGGGAGCGCATGGCGGCCACCGCGGCACCCATCAGGCCGAAGACCGCTCCCGACGCCCCGACGGTGAAGTTGTCGGGTTCGAGGATGAGCACGCCGAGCGACCCCGTCAGCAGGGACACCACGTAGACCAGCGTGAACCGTGCCTTGCCGAGCACCGGCTCCATGAGCTGGCCCAGCTGGTACAGCACGAACATGTTGAAGCCGATGTGCAGGGCGTTGGCGTGGAGGAAGCCCGAGGAGAGGATGCGCCACCAGTCGCCCGCGGCGACGGCGGGTCCGAAGAGGCCTCCGTCGAAGATGATCGACGTCTTGGTCTCGAGCCCACCGCCGATGCCGAAGGCGAAGATGGCGAGGTTGAGGGCGATGAGGACGTTGGTGACCGACGTGCTGCCGGCGCCGGCCTGGCGGGCCCGGACCACCTTCTGGCCCGACTCCCGGGTGCACTCCGGGCAGTGGAAGCCCACCGACGCCTGGTGCATGCAATCCGGGCAGATCGGTCGATCGCAGCGCTGGCAGAGGACGCCCCCACGCCGATCCGGGTGGCGGTAGCAGGACTGGGGGGCCGGTTCCACGGGCGGCAACCTACCGGTACCCCGAGCCGTTCCCGGCGCAGGGGCCGGGGTCAGGCTGCTGCGTCGTCGGCCGCTTCGTGGGTGAGGAGGTGCAGGAGCCGCTCCTGCACCCCCCGGAAGGCGGGCTCCTCGATCACCGACACTCGATCGCGGGGACGCTCGATCGGGACCGGGATGGTGTCGACCACCGAGTCGCCCGGCGGGTTGCCCATGACCACGATCCGATCGGACAGCAGGATGGCCTCGTCGATCCCGTGGGTCACCATGACCACGATCTCGGTCTCGGACTCGCTCCGCCAGAGCTCGATCAGCTGGGTCTGGAGCCGGGCCCTCGTGAGGGCGTCGAGCGCACCGAAGGGCTCGTCGAGGAGTAGGGCCCGGGGTTCCACTGCGAAGGCTCGTGCCACCGCGGTCCGCTGCTGCATGCCGCCGGACACCTGGGCCGGCTTCTTGTCCTTGGCCTCCCACAACCCCACTGCGGTCAGGTAGCGCTCGCTGGCCTCGTCGGCCTTCTGGGTCGACCAGCTCGGCCGGGCCGACCTCACGGCGTAGCGCACGTTGTCGAGGAGGCTCAGGCGGGGCAGCAGCGAGTAGCTCTGGAAGACCATGGCCCGGTCGGGGCCCGGGGCCGTCACCGGCACACCGTCGAGGGTGATCGCCCCGCGGTCGACGTCGACCAGGCCGCCGATGGCCTTGAGGATCGTCGACTTGCCGCAGCCGGAGTGGCCGATGAGCGACACGAACTCGCCGGGCTGGACCTCGATGTCCACGCCCCGCAGGACGTCCTGGCTGCCGTGCTTGGTGGTGAAGGTCTTGAAGACGCCGTCGACGAGGAGGCTCACGGCGCCGGCTCCTCGATCGCGACCGCCTTGGCCAATCGGAGGAAGGCCAGGTCGAGGGCGAAGCCCACCACGCCGATGAGCACGATCGCCGCGATCATCGACGAGAGGTTGAGGGCGTTGTACTGCTCCCACACGTAGGTGCCGATGCCGCCGCCACCCCCGGTGGCGAGCATCTCGACGGCCACGATCACCATCCAGGCGATGCCCATCGAGACCCGCATGCCGGTGACGATCGACGGGAGGGAGTTGGGCACGAGCACGTGGCGCAGGTAGGCCACCTTCCCGAACTTGAACACCCGGGCCACGGCCCGCTGGTCGCTCGGGATGGAGCTGGCCGCCGCCGCGGTGCTGAGGACCGTGGGCCACAGCGAGGTGATGAAGATCACCCAGATGGCCGCTCGCCCGCTGTCGGAGAAGACCACCAGCCAGATCGGGAACCACGCCAGTGGGGACACCGGGCGGAGCAGCTGGATCACCGGGTTGAACATCCGCCACGCCGCCTTGCTGGCGCCGATGGCGAGACCGACCGGCACGCCGACGGCGATGGCCAGGCCGAACCCGGTGAACACCCGCTGGAGCGAGTTGAACATGCGGACCCCGACGCCCTTGTCGTCGGGGCCTCGGTCGAAGAACGGGTCGCTGAGGAGGTCCTTGAGCTTGGTGAAGGTCTCGCCGGGGGGCGGGAGGTTCGGCACCTTCGCGCTGCCGAACGCCCAGACGGCGACGAGCACGGCGAAGCCCACCAGGCCGAGGGCCGTGGTCCGCGCGGCGCGCTTGGCCGAGGTGACCAGGTAGCTGGCCGGGTTCGAACCGCTGGGCGCCGGCGCAGGGACGACCGCCGGCTCCGGTTCCGGCATCGACACCGGTTCGGGGTCGGCGACCAGCTTCTTCGTCCGGGGCTTTGCCGCTGTCGTTCGCGGCTTCGTGGTCGTGGTCGGGCTCACGCGCGAGCCACCTCCTCGGCGGGGTTGCTGGGATCGAACGTGACGTCGTCGAGCACGACGTCGAAGGGCTGCATGTCGTCGTCGGGGATGTCGATGCCTTCGGCGGCGGCGACCTCGGCGTAGAGGTCGGTGAGGATGAGCTCGTCGGCCAGCTCCTGGTACGGCGGCGCCTCCTCCAGCAGCCCGAACCGCTGGTACTGGGCCATGGCCCAGATGTAGTGGGACTTGCGGGGGAAGTTGGTGGCGCCGTCCCGGAAGAAGCGCATCTGCTCGCCCTCGTAGTCCTTCTCGCCGAGGTCGAGCCCGAGGTCGTAGATGCCGTTGAGGCGCCCGGCGATCTCGGCGGCAGGAGCGTTGATGTACTTCTCCTGCCCGATCACCTCGGCGGCCTCGTTGCGGTTCGTGAAGTCGTCGAGCCACTTGCTGGCCTTGAGGATGGCGGCCATGCAGTCCCGCACGACGTCGGGTCGCTCCTCCTTGAACTTCCGGGTGACCAGGAAGGCCTTCTCCGGGTGGTTCAGCCACAGGTCCTGGGTGGCGAGGTGGGTGAACCCGATGTCCTGGCGGACCGCCACCGCCCCCCACGGCTCACCGACGCAGTAGCCCTGCACGTTGTTGGTGCCCATGTTCTGGACCATCTGGGCCGGTGGGACGGCCTGGATGCTGACCTCGCCGAAGTCCACCTTGGCGGCCTTGAGCCAGTAGCGGAGCCACAGGTCGTGGGTGCCGCCCGGGAAGGTCATGGCGAGCGCCGGGGGCCCGCCCTTCAGCAGCGCTTCCTTGGCCGCCTCGAGGTCGGCGTAGCCGGCCTCGGCCAGGTTCTTGTTGAGGGTGATGGCCTGCCCGTTGTTGTTCAACATCATGGCCACGAAGATGTCCCGCCGACCGTCGCCCCCGAGTCCGGTGGCCACCGACAGGGGCAGCGTGTAGAGGCCGTGGCAGCCGTCGATCTGGTTGGTCAGCAGGTTGTCCCGTGTGGCGGGCCACGAGGCCTGCTTCTCGATGGTCACCTGCAGGTCGCGCTCGGCGAAGTAGCCGAGCTCCTGGGCCATGAGGATCGACGCGCAGTCGGTGAGGGCGATGAAGCCGAGCTTCACGGAGCGGTTGGTCGACGAACCGCTGGCCCCGGGCGCGTCACCGGAGGTCGTGGCGGTGGCCTCCGCAGCACCGTCGTCGCCACCGCAGGCGTTGAGCACGAGTCCGGCGGCGGCGGTGGCCGCCGCGCCCGTCAAGAAGGTCCGTCTGTCCATGGAGGCGAACCTACGAAGGGGCCGATGCGCCGAGGTTTCCCTGAGGTGACCGCTCTAGGTCGGTGAACACACGCCCCGCGCCCGGGAGGTGTCGGTCGGTCGAAACGTGGACGAAACGTCCCCCGTCAGCGGGGGCGAGCGCCGTCGACGTGGTCGTGCCAGACCTGGCGGCCGTCGCCGGCGGCGGGGTCGTTCGAGCGGGCCCTGGCCAGCTCGTCGAGGAACACCTCGACCTCGGGAACCTCGCCGAGCTCGCGGTAGAGGTCCATCGAACGGGCCGCGTACTGGAGGATCTGCACGGTCTCGATGCCGGCCAGGTCGTTGAAGAACCAGCCGCACGACGTGTACATGAGCAGCCCGAACCGCTGCGCCTCGAGGAGGGTGCGGGCCTGGTCGAGGTCGCCGCGGACGTGGTCGGCGGCCCAGGCCTCCCACGGGCAGGCACCGATCAGCACGTCGATGTACTCATCGCGCGCCGCCCACTGGTCGACGAGGAGCTCGGGGCCACGGCGGTCCATCACCTCGCTCCCCCAGTCCCGGAAGCGGTCGAGGGCGTTGCGGAGCGGCTCCCGCCAGGCCTGGTCCCACCCCTCGTCGCCGCCAGTGCGGCACCCGCAGTCGCGCACCCACCGGCCGATGCCGTGGGCACACGACCAGGCGCTGGTGCGGACGGTGGCCTGGTGGGTGGCGGGCTGGGACCGGAGGTGGTCGAGCAACCGCGGGGTGGCCACGCCCTGGGCGGCCGCCTCGGAGGCGAACACGCGGGCCAGCTGGCGCTCGGCCCCCTTGCGGTGGTGGCCGAACGTCTCCCCGTCGGTGGCCGCCACGATCACACCGCGCCGGCCGGCGTCGTGGGCCAAGGCCGCGCCCACGATGGCCTCGGCGCTCGGGTCACCGAAGGCCAGCGACTGCGCAAGTGGTCCGTCGTAGACGACCAGGTCGAGACCGAGCTCGGGATCGTCGGGGTGGCACCAGCGATACGACCGGTCGATGGCCGGGGCCCGTCCGTCGTCGCCCACCTCGTGCCACCCGGCCGACCCGTCGAGCGGTCGGGCCCGGTCGAGCTGGTGCGGCGCCACGATCGTGAACTGCACACCGTGCTCCGCCAGCGCGGCGAGCACCCGCTCGCTGGTGGCGGTCTCCGGCATCCAGAGCCCCTCGGGCATGCGGCCGAAGCGGTGCCGGAAGTCGCGGATGCCCCACTCGAGCTGCGTGTGCAGGTCGTGGTCGTTGCAGAGCGGGAGGATCGAGTGGCTGTGGGCCTGGGCGATGGCCCGTCCCGTGACCTGGTCGGCCGCGATGATCCGGCCGTACACGTCGGGGTGGTGCGCCTCGAGCCACGACAGGAGCGTGGGGCCCATGTTGAAGCTGAGGTGCTCGTAGACGTTGACCCGGGAGCCGTCGTCGAGCGGCACGTCGCCCAACGGGCCGTAGCACTCCGCCGTGATGCGCTCGTTCCAGTCGTGGAACGGCGCCGCCGAGGGCTGCTCCGGCACGACGTCGGTCCACGGGTCCTCCCGCGGCGGTTGGTAGAAGTGCCCGTGGATGACGAGGGCCGGTCCGGGACTCGCCGGTGTCACGCGGGGACCAGGTACAGCACCGACAGCTGCGGCATGGTGACGACCGCGGAGTGATCGCACCCCTGCCACGGCACCGCTTCGGCCTCGACCTCGTGCTCCCACCCACCGTGGCCACCGAAGCGGCCGTCGTCGGTGGTGAGGGCGGCCCGCCATGGGCCGGGACGACAGAGCCCGACCCGGTAGCCGTGCTGGGGGACGCCGCCGAGGTTGGCCACGCAGACGACCACGTCGTCGCCGTCGGGCTGCGTTCGCTGGAAGGCGAACATGCTGCGCTCGCGGTCGTCGACCTCGAGCCAGCGGAAGGCGCCCGGGTCGTCGTCGCTCTCGAAGAGCGCCGGGTGCTCGGCCTGCACCTCGTTGAGCGCCGAGATGAGCTCCACCACACCCTCGTGGCGGGGATCCTGGAGCAGGTCCCAGTCGAGCGACCGGTGGTGCGACCACTCGAGCCGGTCGCCGAGCTCCCCGCCCATGAAGAACAGCTGGCGGCCGGGGTGGGCCCACATCCAGGCGTAGAGCGCGCGCAGGTTGGCGAAGCGCTCCTCGTCCAGGACGCCGGGCATCTTCCCGAAGAGCGGCTTCTTCAGGTGCACGACCTCGTCGTGGGACAGCGGGAGCACGAAGTGCTCGGCCCACGCGTAGGCCAGGCCGAAGGTGACCTGGTTGTGGTGCCACCGCCGGTAGAGCGGGTCGGTCTCCCAGTAGGCGAGGGTGTCGTGCATCCAGCCCATGTTCCACTTGTGGGTGAACCCGAGGCCGCCGTGGTGCACGGGCCGGGTGACGCCGTCCCAGGCCGTCGACTCCTCGGCGATGGTGAGCACGCCCGGGCACTCCCCGTGCACCACCGTGTTGAGCTGCTGGAGGAACGCCACCGCGTCGAGGTCCTGGTTGCCGCCGTGGACGTTGGGGCTCCACTCCCCGTGGTTGCGGGAGTAGTCGAGGTAGAGCATCGAGGCCACGGCGTCGACCCGCAGCCCGTCGAGGTGCAGCTCCTGGAGCCAGTAGAGGGCGTTGGCGACGAGGAAGTTCCGCACCTCGGGCTTGGTGTGGTCGAACTCGAGGGTGCCCCAGTCGGGGTGCTCGGCCCGGCGGGGGTCGGCGTGCTCGAACAGCGGGGTGCCGTCGAAGCGGGCCAGCGCCCAGTCGTCCTTCGGGAAGTGGGCCGGCACCCAGTCGACGATCACGCCGATGCCCCGTTGGTGGAGGTGGTCGACGAACCAGCGGAACTGGTCGGGGTCGCCGTAGCGCGAGGTGGGCGCGTAGTAACCGCTCACCTGGTAGCCCCACGACGGCTCGTAGGGGTGCTCGGCCACCGGGAGGAGCTCCACGTGGGTGAAGCCGAGCCGCTCGACGTGGTCGGCCAGCTGGGTGGCGAGGTCGGGGTAGTCGAGCACCCGTCCGTCGAGCGTGCGGCGCCACGACCCGAGGTGCACCTCGTAGATGCTCGTGCGGCTCGTGAGCGGATCACGGGTGGATCGGGCCGCCATCCACTCGGCATCGCCCCACTCGTGCTCGCTGGCGTGCACGATGCTGGCCATGCCGCCGCTGTGCTCGGCGAAGCGGGCGAAGGGATCGACCCGTCGGCGGACGGTGCCGTCGACCTCGGTGATCTCGAACTTGTAGAGCTCGCGCGGGCCGACACCGGCCACGAAGCCCCACCACACACCGGACCCTTCGAGGCGCTCGAGCGGGACGGGCTCGGTCCAGTACGACCAGCTCCCCACCACCGCCACCGCCCGCGCCGCCGGAGCCCACACCGCGAACGAGGTACCGCCGGCCTCGGGCTGGTGGTGGGCGCCCAACATCTCCCACAGCCGGTGGTGACGACCCTCGCCGAACAGCCAGAGGTCGTCGGCGCTCGGCCGGCGGGGGGACGCTGCCTGGCCGTTGGCCGGCTCGTCGACGGTCCCGACCTCGGCGGCCGCTCGGCTCCGGAGGCGGCTCATGACCTCGACCCCGCTCCCAGCAGGCGCCGGACACCGGCCAGCGGGATGCCCACCTGGTCGGGACGGTGCCCGAGCTCGTAGGCCACCTCGTAGATGGCCTTGTCGAGCTCGAAGGCCTC
>JALYWQ010000504.1 GCA_030852625.1 Actinomycetota bacterium | reverse complement strand
CCCACGGCACGTCCACGCCGCTCAACGACGCCGCCGAGGCCGAAGCCCTCTCGAAGGTGTTCGGCCTACCGGGACCGGCCGTCACCTCCATCAAGGGGGTCACCGGCCACTCGCTCGGTGCCGCCGGGGCCATCGAGGCGGTCGCAGTGATCGAGTCGATGCGCCGCGGGTTGATCCCGCCCACGGCCGTCACCACCGAGGTCGACCCCGAGCTTCCCGCCATCGACCTCGTTCTCGGCGACGCCCGCCCGTGGGAGCCCGGCCCCACGATCTCCAACAGCTTCGGCTTCGGCGGCCACAACGGCAGCCTCGTTCTGGCGCCCCCGAGCTAGTCAGAAGAGGGTGCGCTGCTCGAGGGCGAGCAGGTGGCGCTTGGCGTCCAGGCCTCCGCCGTAGCCGCCGAGGGCGCCACCTGAGCGCAGCACCCGGTGGCACGGCACGATGATCGGGATGGGGTTGGTGGCCATGGCGGTGCCGACGGCCCGGCTGGCCCGGGGGTTGCCGGCCACGCCGGCCAGCTCGAGGTAGCTGACCGTGCGTCCGAACGGGACCTCGGCGTAGAGCCGCTCCAGGACGGTCCGCCGGAACCCGCGGCTCAGGCGCCAGTCGATCGGCACCTCGAACACCTCGCGGTGGCCGGCGAAGTACTCGTCGAGCTCGCGCCGAACGGCGTCGAGCCGGGCCGGGAGGCGGGCCACCCTCGGGGACACGGTGCGAGCGAGGTGGTCGAGGACCTGGTCCTCGTGGCCGAAGCCCACCCGGACCAGCCCGGCGTCGGTGGCCGCCAACGTGAGCGGACCGATCGGCGAGTCGGCCACCGCCCACCCGACGTCGACCAGGCCTTCCTCGGCGGCCCGAGCCAGGGCCGCTTCGGTGGCCGCATTGGCGGCGATCTCGTCGCGCTCGGCGGAGCGGAGCGTCGTCTCGAGTGCGTGCATGGCGTCGTCCTCCATCGTCATCGGGCCACCACCTTCCGGAGCCCGGCCAGACCGGCCCGCACGTTCTGGCGGGCCGCCGCCTCCGAGCAGTCGAGGTGATGAGCGATCTCGGCGTAGGGCAGGTCGGCGAGGAACCGCAGGGCGATGGCGCCCCGCTGCTTCTCGGGCAGGGTGGCCACCTCGGCCCACACACCGCTCGCACCGTCGATGTCGACGATCGGCGCTGGCTCGTCGGGTGCGTCCCCGACCGGCGCCGGCCGCCGAGCCGTGGCCCGGAGGTGGTCGAGCACCTTGTGGTGGGCGACGGTGAAGAACCAGCCCCGCAGGTTCGTGGTGTCCTGGAGCGCCGGGTAGGCGCGGAGGGCGGCGATCACCGCCTCCTGGTAGCAGTCGGGTCCGTGGTGCGGGCCGGCCTGGGCCACGCAGAACCGGTGGACGTCGACGCCGTGGTCGTCGAGGAGCGTCTGGAAGGGCGGGAGCGTCACCACTTCCTGTTCAACGTCCGGGAGTAGCGATCCGTGAGATCCGCCCCACCATCACGCGTCGGCGATGGCGAAGAGCAGGTCGACCTCACAGGCCGTGGCACCGTCGACGGAGGCGACGCCGTGGCCTCGGCCGGCCCGGGCCGACAGGCGTCCCATCACCACCTCGAGGTCCAGCACCTCGCCCGGTACCACCTGGCGCCGGAACCGGACCTTGTCGATGCCGCCGAACAGCGGGAGCTTGCCGGCGTAGCGCTCGTCGAGCAGCAGCGCCGCCGCGCCCGTCTGCGCGAGTGCTTCCACCATGAGCACCCCGGGGAGGGTGGGGCGCCCGGGGAAGTGACCGGCGAAGAAGGCCTCGTCGCCCGTGAGGCGCCAGCAGGCACGGGCCCGCTGGCCCGGCTCGACCTCCAGCAGCTCGTCGACGAGGAGGAACGGCGGTCGGTGCGGGAGCACCTCGGCCGGTGCCGGGAGTCCGGCAGCCACCGTCAGCCGAGGGCCTTGAGCAGGTTGGCCGGGGTGTCCTTGGGGCTGATCTTGGGCCAGGCCTCGGCGATCTTGCCCTGCTCGTCGACGAGGTACGCGGAACGGATGATGCCCATGTACTTCTTGCCGTACATCGACTTCTCGCCCCACGCGCCGAAGGCCTCGGCGACGGCATGGTCCTCGTCAGCCAGGAGCGGGAACCCCAGGCCGTACTTCTCGTCGAACTTGGCCTGCTTGGTGGGCTTGTCGGGGCTGATGCCCAGCACGGCGGTGGTGCCGATGTCGCCGAGCACGTCGCGCATCCCGCACGCCTGGGTCGTGCACCCCGGGGTGTCAGCCTTCGGGTAGAAGAAGATGAGCACCTTGCGGCCCTTGAAGTCGCTGAGCTTCACCTTCTCGCCCCGCTGGTCGAGCAGGGTGAAGGCGGGGGCCTTGTCGCCGGAGGAGAGGGTTGCCATGGGGCCGACGCTACCCCTGGGTGGCGTCACCCCGATCGGATCGGGTGCCGTCGCAGTCGATCGGCGGGGTACTGGCCGGAGTCGACCTCGTCGAAGGTCCAGTCGGGCTGCTTGGCCGCATGCTGCTCGTCGTAGACGGGGATGCCGTCGCGGATGTCGAGGAGCTCGGTCACGAGGAACGGGTCGATCTCGTCGCCGCCGTGGTTGGCCACCTCGAGCACCTCGTCGGAGAACAGGCGGAGCAGGCTGACGAGCACCATGCGATGCTGCGAGGCGAGGAAGCAGCGGGCCTCGTCCTCCACCGTCCCGAGCCGCTCGAGCACCTCGCGGTACTCCTCCTCGCCCCGGGGGTCGCGGGTGCGGATCCGCAGGAGGCCTTCGGCGATCCGCAGGCCGTCCCCCTTGCACGGGGTGCACTGCCCGCAGGACTCCACGCCCAGGAAGCGGGAGACGCCGTGGGCCACGGCGACGGGGTGCACGTCGGAGCCCACCACCACGAAGCCGCCCGTGCCGAGGCCCGAGTCGATCTCGGCCAGCGCCTCGTAGGTGAGCGGCACGTCGAGCAGGTCGGGCGACAGGATCCGGTTCGACACACCTGGCAGCACCATGCCGATCCCGCCTTCCACGGCGCCGCCGACGGCGTCGATCACCTCACGCAGCGGTGTGCCCATGGCGACCTCGGCGACCCCGGCCCGTTCGGTGGCGCCCGAGATCGTGCACACGATCGTGCCGGGCGAGGCCTCCGTACCGACCTCGCGGAACCAGTCCTCGCCGTTGGCGAGGATCATCGCCACGTGGGCCATGGTCTCCACGTTGTTGACCAGGGTGGGCGGCACGTCGGTGCCGTCGTTGATCCCGCCGAGCTCCGCCGCGGCTGGGGCCCCGCCGGCCTGCTCCTCCCCCGCGGTCTGGTCGATCCCGCGCCGCCACGGCGGGGCCAGCCGGGGAAAGGGAGGACGACCGGCGACCACCTCGAGCAGGGCCGTCTCCTCGCCGTACAGGTACTCGTCGGGGCCCTCGACAACGTCGATGGCGATGTCATCGGCCCAGCCGCACATCCGGATCTCGTTGGCGGCTCGGCGCAACCGGGCCACCTCTTCGGTGAAGCGCTGCTTGGTCGCCACCACCACCTGGTCCGCACCGATGGTCGTGGCTGCGATGAGGGCCCCTTCCAGCACCCGGTACGGGTTGGTCCGCAAGAGCGCCCGGTCCTTGAACGAGCCCGGTTCGCCCTCAGCGGCGTTGACGACGACCGTCGCCGGGGCGGCGTCGGTGAGGTACGACGCGATCGTCCGCCACTTGGCACCGGTCGGGAACCCTGCGCCACCACGGCCTCGCAGCCCGGAGGCGTCGAGCACGGCCAGCGTCACCTCCGGGCCGGACTCTCGAGCCGCCACGAGGCCGTTCCCACCGCCGATCGCCTGGTAGTCACCGAGGCTGGTGACCGGCTCCGGATCGAGTACGCGCTGAACCATGACCATGGTGCCCGCGTACCCGGCCCGGCACGGACCGAACCGCTATCTGGTGTTGATCATGAAGTCGGCCGCACCGAGGAAGTACTGCAGGAGTTGGGCCTCGAGCTCCGGGCTCACCCCGTGGCCGGCGACGGTGCGGTCGATGGCTGCCGCCATGTGGCGCAACCAGGCATCCCGCTCGGCCTCCCCGATCACGAACGGGGCGTGGCGCATACGCAGGCGGGGATGGCCCCGCTCCTCGCTGTAGGTGCCGGGCCCGCCCCAGTACTGCTGGAGGAAGAGCACCATGTGGCGCTTCGAGTCGGTGAGGTCGTCGGGGTAGAGCGGGCGCAGCAGCGGGTCCATGGCCACGCCGGCGTAGAAGTGGTCGATCAGCTCGACGAAGAACGCTTCGCCGCCCACGGCGTCGTGGACGTTCGGTTCCGGCACTTCCGACACGCCCCGAACCTACCGTGGGTACGCTTCCACTGGATCCCTGCGGGGTGTCGAGCCCTGCACCGACCGGCGCGACCGGGAGGACGGTTGCGCGAGGAGGCCTCGATGAGCCTGACCCTCCCCGAGCGACGCACGGGATCCCCGAGCGCCCCGACCACGGCCAGCGCCCCGCCCACCTCGCGGGGTCCCGTTGGCGGCGTCGCCGAGGCGGCCCGTCCGCTGCTGCACGCGCTGCTCGGCGATCCGCTGCCGGTGCGCATCGAGTTCTGGGACGGCACGGGCGCCGGGCCCGACGACGGACCCGGCACCCTCTCGGTGCGCTCCCCCGACGTGTTCCGGCACCTGCTCTGGGCACCCGGCGAGCTCGGCCTCGGGCGGGCGTTCGTCACCGGTCAGCTCGACGTCGACGGTGACATCTTCGAGGTCCTCAGCACGCTGCGGGACGCCGTGCAGTTCGATGGCCGCGCCGTCCGCACCCTCCCGGCCGTGGTCCGATCGGCGCGGGCCGTGGGCGCACTGGGGCGGCCGCTCCCCCACCCTCCGGAGGAGGCCACGCCACGCGGTCGACGGCACTCGAAGGGCCGCGACGCCGCCGCCATCAGCCACCACTACGACGTCGGCAACGACTTCTACGACATCGTGCTCGGCCCGGCCATGACCTACTCCTGCGCCCGGTTCACCACGCCGGAGATGGACCTGGCCGATGCGCAGGCGGCCAAGCACGAGCTGATCTGCCGGAAGCTCGGGCTGCACGAACGATCAGGGATGCGGTTGCTCGACGTCGGGTGCGGCTGGGGCTCGCTCGCCCTGCACGCTGCCCACCGGCACCGGGCCACCGTGGTCGGCGTCACCATCAGCCAGGCCCAGGTGGAGCGGGCCCGGGCGCGGGTGGAGGCGGCCGGCCTCACCGGCCAGGTCGAGATCCGCCTCCAGGACTACCGCGACCTGGCCGGCGAGCAGTTCGACGCCATCTCCTCGGTGGGGATGTTCGAGCACGTCGGGGTGGCCAGGACCGAGGAGTACTTCACGACCCTGCGGGCGCTGCTCCCCGACCACGGGCGGTTGTTGAACCACGCCATCTCGTCGGTGGCCGGCTCACGCCTGTCCCGGCACTCCTTCGCCGGGCGCTACGTCTTCCCCGACGGCGAGCTGCTCGACGTCGGCGACGTCGTCCTGGCCATGGAGCGGGCCGGCTTCGAAGTCCGCGACGTGGAGTCGCTCCGGGAGCACTACGCCCGCACCCTCCGGGCCTGGGTGGAGAACCTCGAGGCCCGGTGGGACGACGCCGTGGCGCTCGTCGGCGAGCCCCGCGCTCGCGTGTGGCGGCTGTACATGGCGGCGTCGGCGGTGGGGTTCACCGACGGCGGCCTCGGGCTCCACCAGGTGCTCGGGGTGGTGCCGGCGCCCGACGGCTCGTCGGGCATGCCCGCCACCCGCCGCCACTGGGACTGACCGTCCCGTCAGGCGACGCCCTCAGCGGTCGCGGCGGTGGCCGTGGCCGAAGAAGCCGCCTTCGGGCCTTGCGTGTGCATGATGATGGTCGGGGTGGCAACAGCGAGTGCGCCTACCCGAGCGAACTAGCGGCCCACGTGCAGAGTGAGAGATCGGTAAGGTGCTCGCGGTGCGAACTCCACGAGCGCTCGCAACGACCATCTTGGCGGCAGCGCTATTCGTTGGATCCTGCAGCGGTGACGACTCTGCAAGCAAGCAGAGCGGCACGTCGAATACCGGCGCGGTCAACGAGACGACAAGCACCACGACACCCTTGACCATAGACGGAGTCCTGTCGCGCTTGACAGCCGCCGGCATCCCGGTGTCGGGCGCTGTCTTCTACGACGAGAGTACCGACGGCAACAAGTTGCTTGGCCGACCCGGTCAGTACGTCGGCAAGGTGAGCTGGATCCACGGAACCATCGAATGCTTCGAACCTGAGAGCCCCGGTGTCGACTGCGGCGGCAGCATCGAGATCTTCGAGAATGACGAGGACCGGGACCGTCGATTTGAGTATCTCGGTGGTTTCGCCGAGGAGAGTCCGATCGGCGGCTACTACATGTGGAAGATCCCACGGATGGTGGTGCGCGTCGGCTTCGAGGTCCCGCCAAGTGAAGCGCAGGCCTACGCGGTCGCGCTAGAAGGTGCGGCTCCAGGCCAGGTGATGGAGTACTAGCGGCAAGGATCGACCAGCTCCTCTTTGTGCCGCTCCAGCAGACCTAGGTTCCTCCTCGAACATGGGTTGCAGCTCTGGGAATCGCTGCACCCGCTCGACCAGGAGTGTCCTGACCGTCGGTCCATCAACCATGAGCTACTTGTCCTTGCGATGGCCGTGGCCGAAGAAGCCGGGAACCCCACCATTCATCGGCCGGGCGTGGGCGTGGTAGTGGTCGGGGATGTTGCGCATGTTGTCGTCGAGGTAGTGGCCGTCGAAGACGTCCGTGGCCACCCGACCCAGCTCGGCGTGCATGTGGCGAAGGGCGGCCTCGTCGGGGTCGATCCCGTGCCAGCGCCACACGACCATCGGCGTGTCGCAGAGCTCGCACTCCGCGATCCAGCACACGTCGTCCTCGTGGAACCAGTGCGTGATGCGGGCCGCCTCGCAGAGATCGCAACCATCGGCCTTCTGACCCTCGGGCATCGCCGCAACGTAGCCGGGAGCCCCCGGTAGCGTTGACCCGATGGAACGAGGACGCGCCGGCACCGCCTACCTGGCCCTGCCCGCCGGTGACACCGGCCCGGGGGTCCTCGTGCTCCACGGCTGGTGGGGCCTCACGCCGTTCTTCCGCGACGTGTGCGACCGCCTGGCCGCGGCCGGCTTCGTCGCCCTGGCGCCCGACTTCTTCGCCGGGGAGACGGCCGACACCGCCGAGGACGCCGAGTCGCTCCTCGCCGCGGCGTCACCCGATCAGCTGGCCCACCTGAGCCGGTCGAGCCTGGTGACGTTGCGCGACGTCCCGGGCACGCCCGACGGCCCGGTCGGGGTGCTGGGCTTCTCGATGGGCGCCTCGATGGCCCTGTGGCTGGCGGCCCGGGTGCCGGAGGAGGTCGCCGCCACCGCCGTGTTCTACGGGGTGCAGGACATCGACATGGCCGACGCCACCTGCGCCTTCCTCGGCCACTTCGCCGAGGACGACCCCCTCGTGCCCGACGACGACCTCACCCTGCTCGAGGCCGACCTCCACCTGCTCGGGCGCTCGACCGAGTTCCACCGCTACCCCGGCACGGAGCACTGGTTCTTCGAGCAGGACCAGCCCCAGTTCGACGAGGCCGCCGCCGACCTGGCCTGGGACCGCACGCTCGACTTCTTCCGCCGAACGCTCAGCTGAGCGCGAGGACGCAGCTCAGGCGTCGAGCCCGGCCCGCAGCTCGGCCACGAACCCGCCCAGCTCCTCGGGGCCGGCCCCGTCGAGTCGCATGCGCATGAGCGCGGACGCGACGACCACGCCGTCGGCTTCCTTCGTGGCCTCGCGCGCCAGGTCGGGGCTCGAGATCCCGAAGCCCATGATCACCGGTCGATCGGTGGCCGCCTTCATGCGGCGGGCCAGCACGACCGAGGTGTCGGCCAGGGCGCTGCGCTCACCGGTGACGCCCAGCAGGTTGACGCCGTAGACGAAGCCCCGTGAGCGTTCGCAGAGCACCTCGAGACGGCCGTCGGGCGTGAGGGGCGACGCCAGCAGCACCGTCTCCAACCCGGCCTCGGTGGCGAAGGGCTCCCACTCGTCGAGCTCCTCCATCGGGAGGTCGGGGAGGATCACGCCATGCACCCCGGCGGCCACGGCCTCGGAGGCGAACCGCTCCCACCCGGCGTGGAACACGAGGTTCACGTAGGTCATCACCACGAGGGGGACGTCGGCGTCGACCTCCCGGAGCTGGTCGAGGATCCGCCCGAGGGTGGCGCCCTGCTCGAGGGCGGCGTCGGAGGCTTCCTGGATGGTGGGGCCGTCCATCACCGGATCCGAGAACGGGATGCCGATCTCGATGGCGTCGGCACCGGCCGCGGCGTAGGCGCTGACCACCTCGGGCCAGTCGTCACCCAGCCCGCCCGTGACGTAGGGGACGAGCAGCTTGCGGCCACCGTCGCGGGCGGCTCGGAGGTGGGCCTCGAGTGCGATGCTCACGATTCGACCTCGGCGCCGAGGATGTCGGCCACCTGGGCCACGTCCTTGTCGCCCCGGCCCGAGAGGTTGAGCACCACGACCTTGCCGGCCAGCTCGTCCTTGGCTCGGAGGACCCAAGCCAGGGCGTGGGCCGACTCGAGCGCGGTGATGATCCCCTCGGTGCGAGCCAGGGCCTGGAAGGCGTCGAGCACCTCGGCGTCGGTGACCTTCTCGTAGCGGGCCCGACCGATCTCGGCGAGGTGGGCGTGCTCGGGACCGATGCCCGGGTAGTCGAGCCCGGCCGAGATGGACTCCGCTTCGACGACCTGCCCGTGCTCGTCCTGGAGGAGGTACGACTTCGAGCCGTGCACGATGCCGGGCACGCCGTGGCCGACCGCCGCACCGCCCGCCGGTTCCACACCGACCAGCTCGACCTCGGGCAGCTCCGCGAAGCCCGAGAAGATGCCGATGGCGTTCGAGCCGCCCCCGACGCACGCCGTGACGACGTCGGGATCCCGACCGGTCATGGCCCGGCACTGCTCGCGCGCTTCGTCGCCGATCACCCGGTGGAACTGGCGAACCATCCACGGGTAGGGGTGGGGGCCCATCACCGAGCCGAGCAGGTAGTGGCTCGACTCGACGGTGGCCACCCAGTCGCGCATGGCCTCGTTGATGGCGTCCTTGAGGGTGCGGCTACCGGACGTGGCCGGACGGACCTCGGCCCCCAGCAGGCGCATCCGGAACACGTTGAGCGACTGCCGGACCATGTCGACCTCGCCCATGTAGACGACGCAGTCGAGCCCGAGGAGTGCGGCGGCGGTGGCGCTGGCCACGCCGTGCTGGCCGGCGCCGGTCTCGGCGACGACCCGCTGCTTGCCCATGCGCTTGGCCAGCAGGGCCTGGCCCAGGACGTTGTTGATCTTGTGCGACCCCGTGTGGTTGAGGTCCTCCCGCTTGAGGAGCAGCTCGCAACCGAGCTCCTCCGAGAGCCTCGACGCCCGGTAGAGCAGCGAGGGGCGCCCGGCGTAGTTGCGGAGGAGGTCGTCGAGCTCGGCCCGGAACCCGTCGTCGTCCCACGCCTCGCGGAAGGCGGCGTCGAGCTCGGCGCAGGCCGAGATCAGCGTCTCGGGGATGTACCGGCCGCCGAACTCGCCGAAGCGGCCTTCGGGACCCGGGTCACCCATCACGTCGGTCATCAGTTGTCCATCTGCCAGTCGAAGGGCCGAGTGGACTCGGTGCTCCGGTAGTCGGTCGGGGTGGCCTCCCGCGCGTTCTTGATGAAGGTGCGGACCAGCCGCGGGTCCTTGACCCCGGGGGCCGACTCCACGCCGGAGCTCACGTCGACACCCCACGGACGGACCTTGGCGATGGCCTCGGCCACGTTGTCGGGGTTGAGGCCGCCGGCGAGCATCAGGCGGAGGCCCGACGGCGCTCCTTCGGCCAGCGACCAGTCGAACACGCGCCCCGACCCGGGGCTGGCCGAGTCGAGCAGCACGATGTCGGCGCTGTAGTTGGGCGCGTGGCGCAGCTCGGGGTCCCCGCCCGGGAAGGCCTTGATCACGACCGGGAGGCGCTCCCGGACCCAGCGGGTGGCCTCGATGGTCTCGTGCCCGTGGAGCTGTGCGCCGACGAGCCCGGCCTGGCGCACGATCTCCACCACCCGCTCGGGAGCGTGGTCCCGGAACACGCCCAGCGTGAGGATCTCCGGCGGGAGCCGCTTGGCGATGTCGGCGGCCCGCACGGGCGCCAACTGGCGGGGGGACGGCGCGAAGACGAACCCCACGGCATCGGCGCCCATGGCCACCGCCAGGAGGGCGTCTTCTTCACTCGTGATGCCGCAGATCTTTACGAACACTGCTCAAACCTACTGGCGGGCTACTCGGAGTCCGGCGACCGAGGCCGCCCGGTCCCCGGCCGTCACCACCGTCTCGCCGACCAGGACGGCGTGGAACCCGGCGTCGGCCAGCGCCCGGGCGTCGTCGACGCCTCGCACGCCGCTCTCGGCCACCCGCACCACGCCGTCGGGCATGGCCTGGCCCACCCGCACGGCGCGGCCCTGGTCCACCTCGAAGGTGTGCAGGTCGCGCTGGTTGACGCCCACGACGTTCGCTCCCACCGAGAGGGCCCGGTCGAGCTCGGCTTCGTCGTGGATCTCCACCAGCGCGTCGAGCCCCAGCTCGAGCGCCAGTGCATGGAAGTCGGCCAGCTCGCGGTCGTCGAGGGCGGCCGCGATGAGGAGGACGGCGTCGGCACCCATGGCCCGGGCGTCGCACACGTCGCGGGCGTCCACGGTGAAGTCCTTCCGGAGCACGGGGATCGAGACCGCCGACCGCGCCTCGCGGAGGTCGTCGGCCGAGCCGCCGAAGTGGGCTTCGTCGGTGAGCACCGAGAGGCACGAGGCGCCACCCGCTGCGTAGGCGGCGGCGGTGGCGCCGGCGTCGAGGTCGGCCGCCAGGTCGCCCTTCGAGGGCGACCGCCGCTTCACCTCGGCGAT
>JALYWQ010000394.1 GCA_030852625.1 Actinomycetota bacterium | reverse complement strand
GTCGGCGTCGCTCGTGAGGCACACCTCGTCGTCGCGCAGCACCAACCCGGGGCCGATCGGCTTGTCCCGACGGGCCCGCCAGCCCGAGGGGCCCGAGAGCGACGCCTCGATGCGCGACCACGCGTCGTCGCTCCGCCAGGCGATGGTGCGGGCGGCTTCGGCGACGTGCCGCATGAGCACGTCGGCGTCGGGCTCCCCCACCGCCTCGGCCACGGCGTCCTGGTCCTCGAGGAGCAGCTTGTCGCCCGGCCTTCCGGTGCGGCGGTGGAGCTCCACCCGAACCCCGAGCAGGCACTGGTAGGCCGCCTCGAGCACGCCGTCGTCACCCTCCCAGAGCAGGCTGCGGGCCTGTTCGGCCCAGCGCAACGAGTGCACGTCGCGCAGCCCGCCCCGGCCCTCCTTCAGGTCGGGCTCGAGGAGGAAGGCCACCTCACCGGCCGCCTCGTGGCGGTCCCGCACCCGCTTGGCCAGCTCCCCGAGCCACCGCTTCGAGCGCTTGTGCCACTGCTCGAGGGCCCGGCCGGCCAGGTCGTCGGCGAGGTTGGGGTCGCCCCCGAGGTGGCGCACCTGGAGCAGGCCCGTGGCGGTGTCGAGGTCGTCGGAGGCCAGGGCCAGGGCTTCTCGAACGGTGCGCACCGAGTGACCCAGCTTCAGCCCTTGGTCCCAGATCGGGTACCAGACCCGGTCGGCGAAGGTGCCGATGTCCGAACGGCCCCCGTGGAGGAGCAGGACGTCGATGTCCGACTGCAGGCTGAGCTCGCCCCGGCCGTAGCCTCCGACGGCGACGAGCGCCACGTCGCCAGCGCCGAGCTCGCCCTCGGCGGCCTCCAGGAGCTGGGCCAGCCAATCGTCCACCAGGTCGCTGTAGGCCTGGCACAGCTGGCGGCCGACGAGCGAGCGGTCCTGCTCCAACTCGGTGCGAGCGGCCGTGAACTCCATCGGGAGAGTCTGCCAGGCGCGAGAATCGTTCCATGGCCGTGCGCGAGGACTGTCGCCACTACTCCACCCGTACCACCGCGGGTGGCGACGTCGTGCAGCGGTGCCGGGTCGACATGGCCGAGAGCACCCCCTTCGCCTGCCCGGAGCACTGCCTGTTCTTCGAGAGCCGGTCGATCACCGACGCCGGCTGGCAGCGCTTCGACCGCGACGACGAGTGACCGCCTGACGCCAGGCGGCTACCGGCGGCGGGACAGGAGGATCGACGCCTTGGCGGCCCCCCAGTGCAGGCCCGGCTCGTGCAGCTCGGGGTCGATGTCGGCGAAGGACCCGGGGGTGAGGTCGTAGCGGTCGTCGGGGAAGAGCCGGCGGGCGTCGGCGTCGCGCGCCACCTCCGGCATCCCGGTCGATGCCAGCACCCGCGTCGGGAACTCGACGGCGCGGCGCAGGATCTCGAGGGGATTGGTCGGTTGTTCGGCCACGTCGGTGGCCAGCAGGGTCCGGAGGGGGTCGATCACCGCCGCGGCGGCGGCATCGGCGGCCTCGCGGGCCGCGTCGTCGAGCTCCGGGGGGAGGGGCTCGCCCTTCCACTGGTCCCATCGGGTGGCCACGGCTCGCTGCACCCAGCGGGGCAGGGCCACCGCCACGGCGTCGCCGAGGTCGGCCGCGTACCGGGCGAGGGCCTCGGCGTCGGTGGGATCGTCACCCCGAGGGTTGGCAGCGGTCGTCATCCCCACCATGCTTGCCCAGATGCGTGACGAGCGAGCCGCCGAGGCATGAGGATCCGGGCCCTCTCCGTGTTCGAGGGGATCGTGTACCACTGCTGGTGCGTGGACCCGTCGAACCCGCAGCGGCCCACCCTCGAGGTCGATGCCCTCCTCCGACCCGGCGACGCCGACGCCTCGTCGGGCCCCCTGCTGCTCTCGGTGGCCGACTACCTCACGATGGTCGACGGCGACCGTGGCCCGGCGTGCCTCGACCAGCTGCGGGAGAAGGGCCGGCTCGTGGAGCACCTCGGCGTCCCGCACATCAGCTTCCCCACGTGGACGGCGGTGGCGACCGCCGACGAGCGCAACGAGCTCGAACCGGATCAGCCGGGCTGAAGGCGGCCTCGGCCGACGTCGAGCAGCTGGTTGAACCCGCCGGAACGAAGGCCTTCGAGGTCGAGGGTCACCCAGCGGTAGCCGGCCGCCCGGACACCGGCCACGACCCGAGCCCGGTCGGCCACCACGGCCTCGAGCACGTGGTCGGGCACCTCCACCCGGGCCACCTCCCCATGGTGGCGGACGCGGAGCTCGTGGAACCCGAGGGCCCGCAGGGCCGCTTCGGCCCGTTCGACCTCGGCCAGCCGCCCGAGCGTCACCGGCATCCCATAGGGCAACCGTGACGCCAGGCAGGCCGCAGCCGGCTTGTCCCAGGTGGCCAGACCGAGGGCCTTCGAGGTGGCCCGGACCTCGTCCTTCGTGAACCCGGCCTCCACGAGGGGGAACACCGCGCCCCGTTCCCGGGCCGCCCGCTGGCCGGGGCGGTGGTCGTCGAGATCGTCGACGTTCACGCCGAGGCAGATCGTGGCGCCCCGAGCCTCCGCGACGGGGGCGAGCGCGTCGATGAGGGCGTCCTTGCACCAGAAGCACCGGTCGCCGTCGTTGCGGACGTAGTCGGGGTTGGTGATCTCGTGGGTGACGACCTCGTCCCAGGCCATGCCCCACGACCGGGCCAGCTCGGCGCACGCCACCCGCTCGTCGCCCGGAAGGGACGCCGACACCGCGGTGACGGCGACGGCGCCGTCGGCGCCGAGCACGTCGTGGGCCACCCACGCCAGCAGGGCCGAGTCGGCGCCGCCAGAGAAGGCCACCACCACCGAACCCAATTCGCGCAGGTGGTCACGAAGGGCATCGAGATGGGTAGGGGCAGGCACGAGGCCAGTCTGCCCGCGGCCTTCACAGCATGGAAACACGGCCGTGTGTAGTGTCCCGCCTCACGCGGCTTCGGCGAATCGTCCACCACCCGGGGCCAGGGGAGGCAATCCAGATGAAGCGCACCAGGGTCGTACGCATCGCCGGTGTAGTCGCCGGTCTGTCACTGCTCACCGCAGCATGCGGTGGTGACGACGACGACACGAGCACCGATGACACCGAAGTCGACGGCGGCGGCGGTGACGCCACCGAGTACCACATCGCCTATGTGGGCCCGCTCACCGGCGACGCGGCCAACCTCGGCATCTTCATCCGAGACGGCGCCAAGACCGCCGTCGAGGAGTTCAACGAGTCGCAGGACGAGATCGAGATCGTCCTCGACGAGCACGACACCCAGGGCGACCCCGCCCAGGCTCCCACCGTGGCGGCCGACTACGTGAACGACGAGGACGTGCTCGGCATCGTCGGGCCGGCCTTCTCCGGTGAGACCAAGGCCGTCGTGCCCACGCTCGAAGACGCCGGCCTCGTGATGGTCAGCGCCTCGGCGACCAACGTGCAGCTGCCCGACACCGTGCCGGACGGCAAGGTGTTCCACCGGGTGCTGGCCGACGACGCTGCCCAGGCCAAGGGGCTGGTGAAGTACCTCACCACCACGCTGAAGCCGGCGACGATCGCCATCGTCCACGACAACAGCGAGTACGGCCAGGGCCTCGCCGTCAACGAGCTGGCTGCCCAGCTCGAGGGCACCGACGTCGAGGTCGTGGCCACCGAGGCCATCGATCCCGACAGCGAGGACTACTCCGCTGCCGTCAACACGGTGAAGGGTGCCAACCCGGAAGCGGTCTTCTTCGCTGGCTACTACGAGGAAGCCGGCACGCTGGCCAAGCAGCTGCGGGACGAGGGCGTCACGGCCACGTTCATCAGCGCCGACGGTTCGCTCGACCCGGGCTTCATCGACGGTGCCGGCGAGGCGGCCGAAGGCGCGCAGATCAGCTGCCCGTGCAACCTGGCCACCGAGGCCAGCCCGGGTGCTCTGGGCGAGTTCGCCACCTCCTACCAGGAGATCAACGGCAGCGAGCCCGGCACGTACTCCACGGAGGCCTACGACGCCGCCAACATCCTGATCGCCGGCATCGTCGCCGGGAACACCGATCGGGCCAGCCTGCTCGAGTACGTCGAAGGGCTGACGTCGGTTCCCGACGCCATCTCCAAGGACGTGTCCTTCGCCCCCAACGGCAACATCGAGGCGCAGGGCATCTTCCTCTTCGAGGTGAAGGGCGGCGAGTTCGTGCCGCTCATCGCCACCGACGACATCCCCCAGCCCTAACCGGGCCCGGGCGGACAAGGACCAAGGAAGACCGCAGGGGGGCGCTCCAACG
>JALYWQ010000481.1 GCA_030852625.1 Actinomycetota bacterium | reverse complement strand
GTGTGGACCAGTCGATCGAGGTGGCCGAGGCTTACGTTGCCGACGCCGTCGCGGTGCTGGCACCCTTCGGCGAGCGGCCCGCCGCCACCGCCCTCGCCGGCGCCGCCCAGCAGCTCCTCGTCGACCTCGCCAAGATCACCGGCTGACCGCACCCACGCCAGGGCGCGGAACGAGCGGGGCCCCACCGGAGTGAGACCCCGCTCGTCGCTGGCGGGCTGGTGCTGATGGGAGGGACTAGCGGGGGGTTCCGACCAGCACGTCGGTGGGCTCGACGGTGGCAGCGTCGCCGTCGGCGCCGTGGACGGCCCGAACGGTGATGGCATCGGCGTTGACGGCGAGGCCGATCGTGTAGCCGGTCTGGTTGCCGAAGTGGTCAGCGAGGTCGAGCACCGACAGCGTGGTGCCGTCCTTCGAGTGCACGAGGTAGGCCTGCTGGCCGGTCTCGCCGTCCCTCGGGAACGAGTTCACCGTGGCGGCCAGACCGAGTGGGCCGAAGGCCGCCTCGCTGAGCCAGGCATCGTGGCCGGCCGGGACGTCGATGGCCGAGAGGACGTCGATCACGCTCCACGTGCCGTCGGCCAGCTCGACCCGGACCTCGCCGGGCCCGTCGAAGGGCCACACCGCCACGGCGGGCCGGTCACCGAGCATCCCGGCGGAGCTGAAGCTCCCACCGAAGGAGCCGCCGGGGGTCCAGGTGAGGCCGTCCTCGGAGCGCAGGACCGTGGTCGTGGCGCTGGTGATGGTGTTCTCGCTGAGGAACAGGCGGTAGCCATCGGGAGCCGCGAGCACGCTGGCCCCCCAGCCCCGCACGTCACCGGGCAGCTCGACCCGCTGGAACGACTGGCCGTCCTCGGTGGCGTAGGTGAAGGCCTTGCCGCCGATGTACTGGCGGAGCTCCGCCGGCATGCCGAGCTCGTCCCAGGTGTAGACGCCCAGCACCTCGGGCTCCTTGTCCTCGGCCCGACACGCACCGTCGGCCTGCATCGCGGCCCGGTACTCCTCGGCCTCCTCGTCGGTGGGGTTGGCGCTCACCGGCATGCCCGCCTCGGAGCACGGCGGCAAGGGCTTGTAGACCTTCAGGCCGTCGGGGGTCTGCTCCCATCCGCCGTCCTCGGGGATGTCGTCGCGGTAGAGGCTCGGCGTGAGGACGGTCGACACCACCACCGTGGCCACCTGGTGGGTGGCGTCCTGGGCGGCGACCGACGGCTGGGAGATGGAGATCATCCCGGGGAACTGCTGCTCGAGCCGGCTGACGTCGTCGGGCAGCTCGAGTTCGTTCCACGTGGCGCCACCGTCGTCGGTGGAGGCCAGGCTCAGCTTGCGGGCGTCGCCTCCGGCCGGCGCGGTGCCGACCGCGTAGAGGGTGTCGCCGGCCCCGTAGAGGGTGGAGAGCTTGATGCCGTTCGGCAGATCGGCTTCCTCCCACTCCGTGCCGTCGGTGGAGCGGTAGAGGCGCTGCTCGGTGTACAGGCTGTTCGCCTTGGACGGCCCGGGCGCGGTGGAGAGGGCGTAGAGGGTGCCGTCCTCGAGGCTGACGGCGGCGCCGTAGGCCAGGCCCCGGTCGGCGGCGGCCTGCACCACGGTCCAGTCGAGGTCGGTGGGCACGACCGCCGAGGCGAACTGCGACTCGACCGACTGCTGCGGGTCGTCGTCGGTGAGGACGAGCGAGGTGCCGAGCACGCCCAGCACGGCGACGGCGGCGAGCACGCCACCTCGCTTCTGGTTGCGGCGGCGGTTGCCGCGCTTGGTGACGGCGGTGACGTCGGCGGGCGCCAAGTCGATGGCGGCGGCCTGGTCGGCCAGGTAGCGCTGGATGCGGGGATCGTTCACTGGTGCTCCTCACGGAGGTGGTCGAGACGGGACTGGAGGATGCGGGTGGCGCGGGACAGGCGGCTCTTGACCGTGCCTTCCCGCACCCGCAGGGCGGTGGCGGTGTCGGCGACCGACCACCCGAGGAGGTGGCGGCACACGATGACGGTGCGGTGCTTCACGTCGAGCTCGCCGAGGGCGGCGTGCACGTCGGGATCGGCGACCCGGAGGGAGGTGTCCTTCGGGTCGTAGAACCGGTGCTCGCCCCGGCGCCTGCGGCGCAGGATCGAGAGGGCCCAGTTCATGGCGACCCGGTACACCCAGCCCTCGGGACGGTCGAGGCGGCTCACGTTCGGCCAGCGCTCGTAGGCCCGGGCCATGGCCTCGTCGGTGGCCTCGGCCGCGAGATCGACGTCGCCGAGGGCCAGGGCGAGGGCCTTGGCGATGTCGGGCCGAGCGGTGGCGTAGAAGTCGTCGAACGACCGCACCATCGGGACGGCGACCAGCTCTGGCTCCGGTTCGGGAGCACTGCGAGCGGCCGGTGATCGGTACAGGGGATGGGGAGCCACGGCCGGTGGCGTCGCTTGCATGCCCCTCCCACGCTCGACCGGCTCGTTCGGTTCCATCGGATCTAGCTCACTCGATCAGGACCCGCTGGTGGGGGTCAGCTCGACGGCCCGCTCCGCCGCCGCTCGGGCCGCGGCAGGGTCGGCCTCGAGCAGGGCCAGGGTGGCCCGGAGCTGCCAGAGCTGCGGCTCGTAGGGGTCGGCTCGGAGGCGCTCGTCGACGAATGACGCTGCTTCGTCGCGGTGGGCGGGCAGGCCCGTGCTGCCGGCCCGGTCGACGAGCAGCCGGGCCTTCGTGCGGAGCGCGATGGGATCGCCGGGCGAGAGGTCGAGGGCCCGATCCACGTGACGCAGGGCGGCCACCGTCCCCTGCTGGTCGAGCAACACGGCCTCGGCGGCCAGGAGGTGGAGGCGGAGGACGTCGCCCCGGGTGTCGACGGCGGCCTCCGCGGCCTCCGCCGCGTCGCCCCCATCGCCGCGAGCCAGTGCGTCGGCCGCCCGCTTGGCGTGGTGGTCGGCGACGACGTCGGTCACCCCCGCGATCAGCGCGGCCGCCGCCACGACGCCGGCC
>JALYWQ010000480.1 GCA_030852625.1 Actinomycetota bacterium | reverse complement strand
CGGTGGGCGCGGCACTCCAGGTACTCGGGCAGCTCGATCTCGTCGTGGACGGCCGGTCCATCGCGCTCGGCGGCAACCGCCAGCGGGCCATCCTCGGGTACCTGGCCCTGCACGCCGGTCGCACGGTGGCCATCGACGCCATCGTCGACGACGTGTGGGGCGACGAACCGCCGGCCACGGTGGTGAAGTCGCTCTCCACCCTCGTCTCGCGGCTCCGGGCCAGCCTCGGCCCGGCCGGCATCGAGCTCCTCCACGACGGCTCCGGCTACCGACTCGAGGTACCCGAGGACGGTCTCGACCTCGAACGGTTCCGTTCGCACCTGCGGGCGGCCCGCATCGCCGAGCTCGGAGGCGACGTGGTGGCGGCGGCCTCCCAGCGGCGGAGCGCGCTGGCCACGTGGACCGGCCCGGCCTTCGACCGGCTCGACGCGCCCTTCGTGGCCTCGGCCTCGGCCGCCCTCGCCGACGAGCGCGACGCCGCCGCCGACGGCCTGGTGCGGGTGCTGGTGCGGGTGGGCGACCACGGCGCCGCCATCGAGCTCCTCGAGCACCTGGTGGAGACCTCGCCGTACCGCGAGGACCGCTGGGCCCGGCTCGTCGACGGCCATCTGCAGGCCGGTTCCCGTGCCGACGCCCGGGCGGCCTACGACCGCGCCGTGAAGGTCCTCGACCACGACCTCGGGCTCGTCCCCGGCGAGCAGCTGCTCGCGGCGGCCCGCCGCATCGACCTGGTCGACCCCGTCACCGCGGAGCCGTCGCCGCCGCCCATCCGCACCGTCGGGCGGAAGGCCGAGCTCGACCGGCTCGAGGCGGCCGTTCGGTCGGCGGTGGCCGGCGACCGGCGGGTGCTCGTGGTGGTGGGCGAAGCCGGGGTGGGCAAGAGCCACCTGCTGCGGGCCCTCGCCGAGCGGCTGGGGGAGCGGGGCCTGCCGGTGCTCATCGGCCGGTGCGACCCGTTGGGTGCCAACGCCCTCAGTCCGCTGTTGCAGGTGATCGCCCACGCCGAGCAGCTCGGCGTGCTGCCCGACGTCTCCTTCGACGGCTACCCCGCCGTGCGGTCCGCGCTCGACGGTGGGCTCTATGGGGACCATCGGGCCAGCACCGACCGGATCGACGCCGGCGACCTCCACCGGCGACGCATCCTCGTGGAGCTGGCCGAACTGGCCCAGCTCGTCGGCCGGGACCACCCACGCATCATCGGGTTGGAAGACCTCCACTGGGCCGACCCGTTCACCCTCACGGTCGTCCACCACCTGGCCAACCTCGAGGCCACCGCCAACACGTGCTTGATCGCCACGGCACGACCGCACGAGCTCGACCAGAGCCGCGCGGGGGAGCTCCTCAACCTCCTGGCCAGCACCGTCCCCGTCGAACGCATCGACCTCCAGCCCCTGACCGGACCGGAGGTGCGGGAGCTCGTGGCCGGTGCCCTGCCTCCGGCGGCCCGGGTGCCGGCGGTGTTCGACGCCATCAACGCCGGCTCGGGCGGCAACCCGCTCTACGCGCTCCACCTGGCCCGCCACGTGAGCGACCGCGGCGCCATGGCGCTCGATGGCCCGTTGCCCGCCGACACCCTCCAGCTCTTCGAGGCCCGGCTCTGCACGGTGTCCGACGCCGCCCGTGAGCTCCTTGCCGTGGGCGCCACGATGGGCGACGAGTTCTCCCTCGACCACCTCCTCCGGGTGTTCGGGGAGCCGGCCATCCCGCTCATCAAGACGGTCAACGAACTGAGCCACGCCGGCCTGATCGAGCCCGTCGACCGCAGCGGCGGGAGCTACCGGTTCGTCCACGGGATGATCCGCCGGGCCGCCTACGAGGGGGTGACCGACCGCACGCGCCAAGCCGAGCTCCACCGCACCGTCGCCGTGCTCCTCGGCTACGGGCAGCGGCCCCCGACCCTCGAGGTCGCCGAGCACCTTTGGCGAGCCCGGTCGGTCGTCCCGCACGACGACGTGGCCCTCGCCATCCTCGAGGCCGTCCAGCCGGCGCTCGGCTTCGGCGCCGTGACGGCAGCGGGGGACCTCCTCCGCCAAGGCCTCTGCCTCGACGCCTCGCCGGCTCGCCTGGCCGCGCTCCACGTGCGGTTGGGCGC
>JALYWQ010000131.1 GCA_030852625.1 Actinomycetota bacterium | reverse complement strand
TCGGGGCCTCGTTCCACGGATCCACCGGCGGCTCGGGCCGGCGTGACGAGGGGCGACGCGGGGAGCGGGGCCCCGGGCGAGCCGACCACGGGGGTGCCCACGTCGACGGGGGCGCCGGGATCACCGAACAGGTCTTCTTCAACGATGTCGCCCGACGTGGCCTCGGCGCCGCCGAGGGCGAGGACCAGAGCGCCGGTGCCGGACGCCACGCCGGTGACGACGTCGCCCACGAGGAGGGTGGAGCCGATCGAGCAGTCGGCGGCCACGAGGGCGTCGAACAGCTGCGACCGGAAGTCGCGCGTGAGGTCGAGGGCCGCTTGCACCGCCGGCGATGCCGGCGTGTCGGCGATGAGGAGCTTCAGCGGGGTGATCCGCACCACGTCGACGGGCTCGGTGATGCGCTCGACCGTGGGCAGTTCGATGGTGAAGCCGAGGGGGGCCAGCGCGGCGTTGATGAGGGCGCCGATCGGCTCGAGGGACTCGAGGGGCAGTTCGAGCGGGATGGTGGCGCCGGCGATCGACAGCCCGCCGAGGGTGAAGGTGGCCTCTGCGGAGGGGTTGTCGCCGGTGCGGTGGCGAGCCGTCCAGCGCATGCCGGTGAGCTCGATGACGCCCGCGATCTCCACGTCGATCGACGCGCCGGCTTCGGCCTCCCGGCCGTCGCCGGGCAGGACGGTGCTCGAGGCGTAGGACCGCCCGCCCCCGAGGGTCAGGAGGGCGCTGATGTCGGCGTCACCGGTGACGGTGCTGGCCCGGGCTGACGGGGTCGCGTCGGCCGACACCCGCTCGGTGCCGACCCCGAGGATCGGCGCGACCACCGGTATCTCGGTGCTGCTCGCCTCGCCGGGCCCGTTGCGGTTGTCGATCCGCAGTGCCTGTGGCAGCAGGGCCGCCTCGACGAGCGGGTCGCTCCCGTCGCAACCTTCGGCGGAGATCGAGCTGCCGATGAGCCCGAGGCTGAAGGAGCGGGCCAGCGCCTGGGCCAGGCCGCCGGTGGTCTCGGCCCGTGCCTGTCCGCTCGTGACGGCCAGCTCGAGCCCGCCCGTGGTCGGTGCAATCGACAGCACGGTGGCGCCGGCCAGCCCCCGTCCGTCATCGACGACCGGCTGGTCCTGTGCCGGTGCCCGACCGGAGGCCGGCCCCACGAGGAGCGCGACGACGATGGCGACCGTTGCTCCCCCAACCAGACCGGTCCGCCCGAACCCGAACCGCTGCCCCCTGTGCCGCACGTTCCCCCTTGCCCTGTCTGCTGTCCGCTGCGGAGCCACGGTATCGGCACGCGACCCTCAGGTTCTGCATCGACGTTCGCGCACGGCCGGTGCATGATCGAACCATGCCGATCACCACGGGCTTCAACCACGTCGCCACCCTGACCACCGACATGGACCTGACGGTGGGCTTCTACGAGCAGGCCTTCGACGGTCAGGTCACCTTCGTGATGGAGAAGACCGACGACCACCCGTACATGAAGATCGTGGACATCGGCGGCGGAGCGTGCCTCAACATCTTCGAGGTGCCCGTCGAGGACATCATCGGTGAGCGCCGCCGCCAGGGCGCCCGCGGCGCCATCGACCACTTCGCCTTCGCCGTGGAGTCGCGCTCGATGCTCGAGGTCGTGGCGGCGAGGTTGGAGGCCGCGGGGGCGCAGGAGGTGGGCGAGATCCAGCAGCTCGGCGACGAGCTGTCGCTGTTCTTCCGCGACCCCGACGGCATGGAGCTCGAGGTGTGCTGCCCGGCCGACGCCTGACGGCGGGCCTCCCTAACCTGGGGGGCATGTGCCGCAACATCACCACGCTGCGCGGGCTCGAGCCCTCGGCCACCGACGAGGAGATCGAAGCCGCCGCCCGGCAGTACGTCCGCAAGGTCAGCGGGGTCCAGTCCACCTCGGCCCGCACCGAGGAGGCCTTCGAGCGGGCGGTGCGTGAGATCACCGCCTCCACCCAGGTGCTCCTCGCCGAGCTCCCGCCCCGCCAGCAGCCGCCGCCCACGCTGCCGCCGCTGCGCCGGATCGCGGCCCGCCAGGCCGCCGCGGCGTCCGGCTAGGAGGCCGTCGCCGCCTGAGCCGGGCTGCGCTTGGGGCGCGCACGCGGCGGTCGGCCGCCGTCGTTGGGCGGGGCTGCGACGGCGAGCACGAAGGCCGCCGCCCACAGGCCGGCCATGGCGACGAGGAAGGCGTGCACCAGCGGCGACAGCCACGTGTTGCCGTCGTGGGTCTCCCGGAGCAGGTAGTCCCGCTCGGTCTCGAAGGCCTGGGTCCGGTCGACGGCCGGGATCTCCGGTTCGTCGATGGTGGGGTCCGCGGGGAGGAAGATCGGCACCGCCATCATCTCGGCCCCTCGGTGGAGCCGGAGCAGCGTCTTCCAATGCCCGTCGACGGGAACCGGGGCCACGGTGCGCCACTGGCCCGGCGTGCCGGTCCGCTCGAGCTCCACCACCTCGAGACCACCGCCCTGCCAAGCGCTCACCTGGAACCAGTAGGCGTCGTCGGCCGCACCCGCCGGCGTGAGGTCGGCGGTGACGTGGGCCAGGCCGGGACCGGCCGCCTCGATGTCGAGCGCGGCGGTCACCGCGCCGGTGGGCCGCCGGAGGGGGAGCACGATCACCGCGACGCAGGCGATGGCGGCGAGCACGAGGACCGGTCGGGGCAACCCGCCCACACCCTCGCGGCGGATGGCCCGGCCGACGGCCGTACCCAACACCCCTGCACCGACGGCAGCCACGAGCGCGAACCCGAGGGCCTCCGGGAAGAGGGCGGTGGTCCAGGGCTGCACGGCGTCGGCGTTCCAGGGGTACTCACCGGCGAGGCCGACGGTGGCGATCCCGACGCCGCAGGCGACGCCGAACCGGAGCCGGCGGTCGGTGCCGAGCACCAGCGCCACCAGCTCCACGACCACCGCGCTGGCGAGGAAGGTGGCGCCGAAGCGCGTGTCGACCGGGTCCTCGCCGGTGGACGTGAAGCCGATGGTCTGGAGCAGGAAGTTGACCAGCACCAGGCCGAGGGTCCAGCCCCGCCCGTGGACGAGCCGCACGGCCACCAGCGCCAGGCCGGCGGCCAGCGAGATGATGATCGGGCTGAACAGCAGGTTGAACTGCGGCACGCCGAAGGTGAACTCGCCCAGCGGGGCGAGGAGGCCCTGGATCGTGAGCCAGGCGCAGAGGAGGTGGGCGATGCGCGCTCGGGGGCCGTCGGTCGGTCGGACCCCGGACTCGGCGAGGATCAGCCACGCGGCCAGCCCGGTGAAGGTGGCGCCGAGGATCATGAGCATGTGGGTGGGGCTCCACATGGTGACGTCGACCCCGTAGGCACCGTGCCAGACCTCGTCGAGCGGGAACCCGCTGACGGCGCCGAGGCCGAGGGCCCACAGCGGCACGAGGGAGCGCGGGACCCGGAGGGCCCCGATGCGCAGGCCCTCGACGCCTTCGAAGGTGGCCACCACCGTGCCCAGCACGGCACCGCCGAGGATCAGCACCAGCCCGAGGAGGATCCCCGCGTGCGGTGCGGTCATGAGCTCGTCGTCCCGACCCAGGGCGATGTGCCAGGCCACGTCCGAGTAGAAGCCCTGGCCGGCCACGAGGAGGCCGTAGAGGGCCAGGCCGACCGCCACCGCCGCCCAGCCCGGCACGCCGGTGACGCGCTGGAGCCCGTTCGGGACGCGGGAGAGCGGCTGCAGCACCGGCCACGGGCGGGTGGAGGGGCGGCCGACCACGGCGAGCACGCCGATGATCAGGGCCAGGCCGAGGACCAACCCGTTGAACGTCGTCCAGCTGGCGAGCTTCGAGCCGCCGAGGGTGCCCGGGTCGGCGGCGACGGTGGCGAGGGTGGGGAGCAACATGGTGTTACCAGTGGTAACACTTCGGTGACGACGGGGTCAACGGTGTGGCTACGGTCCTCGGCGTGATGGTGAGCGGCGGCACGACCTATGCATTCCTCCCGCGGGCCAGCGCCAACCGGGTGTTCGCCGGCCAGGTCCCCGACCTGCTCGCAGCCGAGCTGGCCGTCCTCGACGCTGGGCTGACGGCGTCTCGGCACCCGCGCACCTCGGCGACCACGATCGGCGGCGTCGACTACCTCGCGGCCGAGGTGGACGGGGACCCCTACGGCCCGGCTGAGCTGGGGGTCCTGTCGAACCTGGCCACGATGCACGCGCTCTTCACGGTGGAGGGCGAGCTGCTCCGCCCCCAACCGGTGCACCCGTTGCAACGCCACGACGATGACCTCGTCACCATCCAGCGCTACGCCGGAAAGACCAACGAGGTCTTCACCCACCTGCTCGTGAACCTGGCCCTCGCGGCGTCGAGCACCGGGTGGCCCGGCGTCCTCGGAGGGGAGCGGCTGCGGCTACTCGACCCGGTTTGCGGACGGGGCACCACCCTCAACCGGGCCGTGCTCTACGGCATCGACGCCGTCGGTCTCGACGTGGACCAGCGCGACGTCGAGGCCTACGAGGCGTTCTTCGTCGGCTGGTGCAAGGACAAGCGTCTGAAGCACGAGGTGGACCGGGCCCGGCTCCGGAAGGGGAGGGACGTGCCCGCCACCCGGTGCACGGTCACCTTCGGGTCCGGGAAGGACAGCGCCGAGCACCGCACCGTGCAGATCATCAACGACGACACGGTTCGGGCCGGCGAGCACCTGAAGCGCCGGTCGATCGACCTGCTCGTGTGCGACCTCCCGTACGGCGTGCAGCACGGAGCCCGCCCTGCAGGGGGCCAGCTCGAGCGGGGCCCCGCGGCGTTGCTGCAGGAGGCGTTGCCCGTCTGGACCGAGTTGCTCCGCCCCGGCGCCGGCGTGGCCATGGCGTGGAACCGGCGCACCATGGGGCGCGACGAGCTGGCCGAGCTCGTGCGCACGGCGGGGCTCGAACCGGTGCCCGTCGGTGGCGACGACGCCTTCCTGCATCGGGTGGACCGCGCCATCACCCGGGACGTGCTGGTCGCTCGCCGTCCGGTCGGCTGACCGGTCGATCCGCAGCATCCACCTCGGCGCCGCAACCCGTGGTTAGCGTTTGCTCCGGCTGAACTGCCCGAAGGAGGGCCCCGATGAACAAGGCCGAACTGGTCAACGCGATGGCTGAGAAGACCGGACAACCGGCTGCCTCGGTGGGAGCGGTGCTCGCGGCGTTCGAGGAAGTGGTCACCAGCACGGTGGCCGGAGGGGGCAAGGTCCAGATGCCTGGCTTCCTCAGCTTCGAGAAGGCTGACCGTGCTGCTCGCACCGGTCGGAACCCCGCCACTGGTGCGGAGATCCAGATCGCTGCGACGAGCGTCCCGAAGGTGAAGGTCGGCAAGGCCTTCAAGGACGCCGTCAAGGAGTAGTCCCAGTTCGGGTGCTCGGGTCGCCTACCAGGCGGCCCGGGCACCCGTCCTGTTGGAGTCCCGCTACGAGCGCACCGCTTCGCCGGTCTGCACTCGCCAGAGCGCCGCGTAGAGGCCGCCCTGCGCCACGAGCTGGTCGTGGGTGCCGGCTTCGATCACGCGTCCAGCCTCCAGGACGTGGATGCGGTGGGCGTTGCGGACGGTGGAGAGCCGGTGGGCGATCACGATCGTGGTCCGGTCGGCTGACACGGCGTCGAGCGAGCGCTGGATGGCCGCTTCGGTCTCGTTGTCGACCGCCGAGGTGGCCTCGTCGAGCACGAGGATGGCCGGATCCCGGAGGATGGCCCGGGCCAGGGTGAGCCGCTGGCGTTGCCCGCCCGAGAGGCGCTGGCCCCGCTCGCCCACCACGGTGTCGTAGCCGTCGGAGAGCGCGGTGATGAACGTGTGGGCCTCGGCCAGGGTGGCGGCGCGCACGACCTCCTCCTCGGTGGCATCGGGCCGGCCGTAGGTGAGGTTCTCCCGCACCGTGCCCTGGAACAGGAACACGTCCTGGCTCACGAAGCCCATCGACCCCCGCAGGGAGGCGAACGTCAGGGTGTCGATGGGTTGGCCGTCGATCCGGATCTGGCCCTGGCGGGGCTCGTAGAGGCGGAGGAGGAGCTTCACGATCGTGCTCTTGCCGGCGCCGGTGGCGCCGACGATGGCGTGGGTCTCGCCGGGCGCGATGTCGAGGTCGAGGCCGACGAGGACGTCGGGGCCGGAGCCGTACCCGAAGCGCACCCCGTCGAACTGCACGGCACCGCGCACGGGGGCCGGGAGCGCTGCGGTGCCGGGGCGGATCGACGGTTCCACGGCCAGGATCCCGAAGATGCGGCGGCACGAGGCCATGGCCCGCTGGTAGAGGTCGAGCATCTCGCCCAGCCGGGTCAACGGCCACAGCAGGCGCTGGGTCATGTACACCAGCACCGAGAACTGCCCGATCTCCAGGTCGCCGCGGATGGCGGCCCGGCCGCCGACGACGAGGGTCATCGTGAACCCGGCCAGGATCGCCATGCGGATGAGGGGGACGAAGGCGCTCGAGTAGCGGATGGCGTCGGCGTTGGCCGCGGCGTAGGCCAGGCTGTCGCGGCTCACCCGCTTCACCTCCCGCTCCTCGGCGTTGAAGGCCTTGATGGTGGCGATGCCGCCGAGGTTGTTCGTGAGCGAATCGGCGATGTGCCCGGCGGCGGCCCGCACCCGGTCGTAGCGCTTCTCGAGGGTCCGCTGGTAGCGCAACGACCCCAGGATGATCACCGGGATCGGGAGGAACGCCAGCAGGGTGAGGAGGGGTGAGATCACGAAGAACGTGATCCCCACGAGCAGCACGTTGGTGGCGGTGAGGATGATCTCGTTGGCCCCCATGTCGAGGAACCGCTCGAGCTGGTTGACGTCGTCGTTGAGCACCGTCATCAGCCCGCCGGAGGTGTGGTCCTCGAAGTACGACATCTCCAGCTCCTGCACGTGCCCGTAGGCCTCCATGCGGGTGTCGTGCTCGATCGTCTGGGCCAGGTTCCGCCACGTGACGTCGGCGATGTAGTCGGTGACGGACTCGGCGATCCACACCAGCACGGTGATGAGGGCCAGCAGGGAGAGCTGCTCGAAGCGGTCCTCCACGCCGAAGAGCCGCTGCACGAAGCTGCGATCCTCGTTCACGACCACGTCGACGGCGACGCCGATCAGGATCTCCGGCGCCACGTCGCAGACCTTGTTGAGGACCGAGAACACGGTGGCCTTCACGACCTTGGCCCGGTGGCGGCGGGCGTGCTGCCACAGCTCGCTCAGGGGCGGTCGGGTGCTCACGGGGATCGACGCCGAGGACATGAGCCGAGACCCTACGGCTGGCCGGCGCCGGGCCGGAACTGGCTTCCCGGGCTGCAGGGCCGCGGAACCGTGCTGCTAAGGTCGCTCTCTCTTCGGGCCGTTAGCTCAGTTGGCTAGAGCACCTGCATGACGCGCAGGGGGTCGGGGGTTCGAATCCCTCACGGCCCACCCGGAGCAGATGCCCAGGCCCAGCGCCTGGGCATCGTCGCGTCCGCAGTAGCGTCGTAGGCCCATGGCCGAGCCGACCTTCATCCTCGTGGACGCCGGCATGGTGGCCGGGTTCCGCCGAGCCACCCCGTCGCTGGCGCAGCTGCACCAGGCGCTGGTCCACCTCCACCTCCAGCAGCCCGACGCCCGGGTGGCGGTGGTCGCCGACCCGTCGCTCAAGTGGGACCTCGGGCCTGGCGAGCAGCCGGCCTTCGAAGGGGACATCATCGCCCGTGCCGTGGTCTGCGCCCCCGCCGGCGCGCTCGACGGCACCACCGGGTTCCTGACCCGGTCGGCGGTCCGGGCCGAGGCCGACGGGTACGACGTGGTCGCCTTCACCGACCGGGCCGTGCCCGACGTGGCCCTCGGCAGGCTCCGCAACGACGGCGGGCGCTGGGTGTGGGACCTGGACGCCACCGTGGTGGTCGAGGAGACGGCGGCCCGACCGGCGCG
>JALYWQ010000428.1 GCA_030852625.1 Actinomycetota bacterium | reverse complement strand
CGGCAACGTCCTGCAGAGCGCCCCGGTGGGCGCGGCCGCCCCCGACGACGACCACACCCCCACACCGGTCCCCGCCGCGAGCGGTTCCACCGCCACCCCGTCACCGGCGGCCGGCGGCGTCCCTGCGGCCGTCGTCGACCTCCTCACGAGTCCTCGCCCGCCCGCCCTGGGCTCCTACACCTACGCCGTGTCGGGCTCCGAGAGCGTCACCGGGTTCGGCGGCCGCGGGTACCCGGCCCAGGCCACCATCGCCGTCCACCGCGACCCGAGCATCGGCCCCGACGAGTTGGTGCACGACGTCAAGCTGTCCGACCAGCACGAGGAGCGGCAGATCATCCGCTACGACGCTTCAGGGATCGCGTTCACCTTCGAGGGCGGCGCCATCACCTTCGGACCCGGCACCCAGACCAGCCAGGGCCACTACGACCCGCCGATGGTGCAGGTGCCGTTCCCGCTCCAGGCCGGCGCGTCGGCGACGGCCACCAGCCCGGTGAAGGACCCGGGTGGCAGCGTGAGCCGAACGGAGCAGTGGACCAGCAAGGTCGTGGGCCAGGAGACGCTCGACGTCCTCGGCCAGCCCCGCACCACGTGGGTGATCGACCTCCAGCGCAACACCACCCCGGGCGGGCCCGAGCAGGTCGACCGGTTCAAGCGCTACTGGTACGACCCCGAGCTCGGCGTGTGGGTGAAGTGGGTGGAACGGTTCCACGCGGCCCGCAACATGGTCGTGTCGTTCAACTACGACACCGAGTACACCGCCACGCTCACCGGCTTCCGTCCGGCCTGACGCTCGACGGAACGATCAGCGGCGGTCGCCGGTGCCCCAGGCGTCGGGGTCGGCGAGCAGCTTCTGCACCGACCGCGGGAGCGTGCCGCCGGCGAGGTCGGCGAGGGTGACCCGCTCGAGCACGTTGCGCAGCGACACCCGCACCGCCACCCACAGGGAGACGAAGGGCTCCTCCACCCCGTGCTCCGGGAGCTCGTGGGGCCGGATCCCGCGCACCGAGGCCAAGGGGCCCTCCAGCACGCGGATCACATCGGCCACGCTGATCTGCTTGGCCGGCCGACCCAGGGTCCAGCCGCCCTCGGGGCCACGGTGGCTGCGGACCAGCCCCGCGTTGCGGAGGAGGCGGAGGATGTCGTCGAGGAACTTCCCGGGGATCCCCTCGTCGCCGGCCAATCGATCCCGCTTCACCGGCACGCCCGGACGTTCGGCCTCGGAGCGGGCCAGGGCCACGAGCGCCCGCACTCCGTAGTCGACCTTGTGGGTGATCCGCACGGGGCCAGTGTCGCAGAATCGACCCTTCCGATGACCGGTCGGTAACTTCGCTCCATGCAAGAGATCCTCGACGCCATCGAGAGCGGCGCCAGCGGCGACGACATCGCGGCCCTCCCGATCCCTGACCACTACCGCGCCGCCCACGTGCTCCGCAGCGAGCAGGAGATGTGGGAAGGGGTGGAGTCGTCCGACAAGGACCCCCGCAAGTCCCTCCACGTCGGCGACGTCCCCACACCGGAACTGGCCCCGAACGAGGTCTACATCGCCAACATGGCGAGCTCGATCAACTTCAACACGGTGTGGACCTCGATCTTCGAGCCCCTCCCCACCTTCGGCTTCCTCGACCGTCTCGGCAAGGAGTCCGTGTGGGGTGCCCGCCACAAGCAGGACTTCCACGTCGTCGGCTCGGACTCGTCCGGCGTCGTGCTGCGGGTCGGGTCGGCCGTGCGCAACTGGAAGCCGGGCGATCGAGTCGTGGTGCACTGCAACGACGTCGATTCCCAGGACCCGTCGGCCCACGACGACTCGATGCTCGCGGCCAACCAGCGCATATGGGGCTTCGAGACGAACTACGGCGGCCTGGCCGACCTGAGCATCGTCAAGGCCAACCAGCTCATGCCGAAGCCGGACCACCTGACCTGGGAGGAGAGCGCCGTCAACGGGCTGTGCGCCTCCACCAGCTACCGCATGCTCGTGGGCCGCAACGCGGCGCAGATGAAGCAGGGCGACAGCGTGTTCGTCTGGGGCGCCACCGGCGGCATCGGCGCCTACGCCATCCAGCTGGTGCTCAACGGCGGCGGCACCCCGGTGGGCGTGGTGTCGAGCCCCGAGCGGGTGAAGCTCCTCGAGGCCATGGGCTGTGAGAACGTCATCGACCGGGCCGCCGAGGGCTACAAGTTCTGGAGCGACGACCACACCCAGGACGAGGGTGAGTGGCGCCGTCTCGGCAAGAAGGTCCGCGGCCTGATCGGCGAGGACCCCAGCATCGTGTTCGAGCACCCGGGGCGCTCCACGTTCGGGGCCTCGGTGTTCATCGCCAAGCGGGGCGGCACCGTCGTCACCTGCGCGGCGACGTCAGGGTTCATGATCGAGTACGACAACCGCCACCTCTGGATGAAGCTGAAGCGGATCGTCTCCAGCCACTTCGCCAACTACCAGGAGGCGTGGGACATGAACCGCCTCATCTCCCAGGGCGCCATCCAGCCCGTGCTCTCGGCCACCTACGACCTCGAGCAGGTCGGCGATGCGGCCCTCCTCGTCCACCAGAACAAGGCCGAGGGCAAGCTCGGCGTTCGCTGCCTCGCTCCTGCTGAAGGGCTCGGCGTCACGAACCCCGAGAAGCGCGAGCGCATCGGAGAGGACAAGATCACCTTGTTCCAGCGCCATGCCCGAGGAGAGCTCTAGTCCCATGACGTCCGGTCTGCTCACCGAGATCGACCACATCGCCATCGCGGTCCGCGACCTCGAGGCCGCCATCGCGTACTACCAGGAGGCCTTCGGGGCCGAGGTGCACCACCGCGAGATCGTCGACAGCGACGGTGTGGAGGAGGCCCTCATCAAGGTGGCCGATTCGTACATCCAGCTCACGGCGGCCACCCGTGACGACTCCCCGATCGCCAAGTCGATCGAGAAGCGGGGCGAGGGCCTGCACCACGTGGGCTACCGGGTCGACGACTGCGCCGCGGCCCTCGCAGCCATGGTGGCCGCCGGTGCCACGCCGATCGACAAGGCGCCCCGTCCAGGGAGCCGCGGCACCACCGTGGCCTTCGTCCACCCCAAGGGCAGCTTCGGCACCCTGATCGAACTGGTGCAGGAGTAGCGATGGCCGTCGAGGAGCCCCTCGAGGAACTGCTCGCCGAGCTGAAGGCGGCCATCGAGGCCGCCGAGGAGGGCTCGGGCAGCCGGGCCGAGATCGCCCGGTTGGCCGACGAGGTCGACCGGCGGCTCAACGAGGAGGACCACGACAACCTCGTCGACGACCTCCGCCGCGAGATCAGCGAGTTCCAGGTCGAGCACCCGCGCCTGGCCGACGCCATCGGCCGGGCCGCCGATGCCCTCAGCGCCCTCGGCCTGTAGGCCCTAGCCCTCGAAGAACGGCGCCCGTCCGCTCGGCGGGTCCTCGGGCCGGTAGCGACGCCCGCCGTTGAGCTCGACCCACCGACCCCGGCGGTCGTTCTGGGACGAGATCCGCTCCGGGTCCCACCACACCTCGCGGTAGTCGTTGGTGGGCGTTCGGTCGCCGGGCCCGAAGTCCCACGTGCCCCGAGGGCCGGTCTGCGCCTGGTACGAGAACAGCCCGGCCTGGAACGTCTCGGGGGTGAGGTTCGGTCCGGCCAGTTGGATGCCGATCGAGAGCAGGTACAGCTGGTAGTAGAGGTCCTCCACGATGAAGGCCGGCTCGTCGTTCGGGCGCACGGACTTGAACGCCGCGTAGGGGTAGGACGATCCGATCCGCTCGGACTCGGCGTTGTAGGCGGTGCCGAAGGCCCGTCCCCACTGCCGGGGGTCCATGGCCTGCGACACGATGTCCTGGTCGACGAACACGACACCGGCGGTGATCCACTCCGGGTAGTAGTTCTGCTCGATGGCCTTCGGGATCATCCCGATGGCCAGCATGGCCGGATCGCAGAAGCACAGCAGCGAGGTGACCCCGGCGTCCTTCAGCTGGGCCACCAGGTTGGAGGCCTGCTGCGGCATCGACACCAGATCGAGCTTGTACTTCAGCGTCCCGCCGACCTGGATGCCCGAGCCGGCGATGAGCCGGTTGAACACCGCCACCGACTCCTGGTACTCGGGGTTCTCGGGGACCACGGCACCGAACACCCTCGGCTTCCCTTCGAGGCCCGGTCCGGCGAACTCGGCCACCGACCCCGGAGGGAACCGGCCGAGGAGGACCGATCGGGTGGCCTCGGCGATGTTGGTGCCGTCGGGGAACAGGCTCCACGAGAACGGGGCGCGGGCGTCGAACCAGGCCCGGGACGGATAGGGCGCGCCGATGTTGACGACCCCGTTCCTGGCGAGGGCGTCGGCGTAGGGCAAGGTCCCGGCGTTGAGCTCGGCGAAGGCGCCGATCTCCTGCGCGGCTCGGACGGCATCGGCGGTGGCTCGCTCCTTGCCGCCGCCGAGGAGCTCGTTGAGGCCGTTGCCGGCCCCCCGGAACCGATCGATCTTCAGTCGTCGTCCGTAGAACTGGAAGCGATCCGAGAAGTACTCGGCCAAGGCGTCGAGGGTGGCCTCGGTCGAGGCGGCGGAGTCCTGGAAGGACTGCCCGGCGAGGCCGGCGAAGATCTCGGCCGCCGAACCGGCCTCCACCTGGCGGAACGAGATGTGGATCTCGTCGGCGGTGACCCCACGAACGGTGGCACCACCGTTGTCCCCGGCGAACGCGTAGCACGGTGGCGAGTACGGATCGTTGGGGATCTGGCGGTCGCGATCGGGGCACCCCGCCGTGCGTCCCACCGGGGCGCCGCCCGACGTCAGCGGCTCGCCCGTGGAGCCCGTGGCGGGCCCGCCGTCGGGAGCGCTCCCGGGACCACCG
>JALYWQ010000410.1 GCA_030852625.1 Actinomycetota bacterium | reverse complement strand
GGGCAAGGACGGCCTCGGGTGGGTGGCCGACGGGACCGGGCAGCTGGCCCGGTCCGCCGTCCACTACGCGTGGGAGGCACCCACCCCGTGGCGGTTGGCGTGGACGGTCGGCCAGACGGGCTACCGGGCCTGGAGGACGAGCACGAGGCGCTGCACCAAGCGCTCGGTGGAGGTCGCCCCGCTCACCCGCCGGCACACAGCGGTGCTCGTCGGCGGGTTGGGCTCCACGTCCACCAACGCCGCCATCGACGACGTCGACACCACCACGCTCGGCTACGAACTCGACGACGTCGTGAGGTACAGCTACGCCGGCGGACGCACGCCTGACGCCGAGCGCGGGTCCACCTTCGCCGGCCTGCCGACCAACCCCTACCGCTCGGAGGACACCCAGGGCGACCTCTTCACGGAGGGCGAGCAGCTGGCCGACTTCCTGGAGGCCGTCGTGGCCGAGCAACCCGGTCGGCCCATCGACGTGTTCGCCCACTCGCAGGGCGGCATCGTCACCCGGCTGGCCCTCCTCGAGCTGGTGGAACGGCACGGCCCGGCGTGGCTGGACAACCTCGGCCACCTGGCCACCATCGCCACCCCCCACGGTGGTGCTGACGTGGCCACCCTCCTCCACGCCGTCGGGAGCACCAACCTCGGCCGTGCCCTCCTCGAGGTGGGCGAGCTGGCCACCTCGCTCGACTCGGATGCCACCGCCATCCGGCAGCTGGGGGAGACCTCGGAGGTGGTGCGGTACCTGGGTGACCACCCGATCCCCGAGGGCGTGCGGGCCATCTCCATCGCCGCCCGCACCGATCCGGTCGTCCCGGTGCCCCGCACGAAGGTCGACGGGGCCACCTCGTCGGTGGTGTCGCTGATGGACCCGCGCGCCCACGACCAGCTGCCCGGTGACCGTCGCACCACCCGCGAGCTCGGGTTGTCGTTGGCCGGTCGGGCGCCGAGCTGCAAGGGCTTCCTCACGGCCTTCGGCGACGAGGGGGCCGGCGAGGTCATCAGCGGGGTCATCGACGGCGTCGCACCGGTCGCCTTTGCCACCCTGGCCCGGTTCGGGGGCTGAAAACGGGCCTGACGGGCTGAGCTGGTCGGTTCCCGCCCGAGGCCGCTAGCATCGCCCGCTGGCCCGACGACCGTCGGGTCGATCCACCACCACCTAGCAACCGGGTCATCCCGCGGTCGTTCCACCGGTCTCCGGCGGAGCGCCAGACCCGGCGTCGGCACCCTGCCGGCACAGCGAACCGAGGGAAGGAGCCCATCGTGGCTGTCGTGACCATGAAGCAGCTGTTGGAAGCTGGCGTCCACTTCGGACACCAGACCCGCCGTTGGAACCCGAAGATGAAGCGGTTCATCTTCGGTGAGCGCGGCGGGATCTACATCATCGACCTGCAGCAGACGCTGGGTCGGATCGAGACCGCCTACTCGTACGTCCGCGACCTCGTCGCCGACGGCGGCACCGTGCTCTTCATCGGCACGAAGAAGCAGGCCCAGGACCCCATCCAGTCCTACGCCGAGAAGGTCGGCATGCCGTACATCAACCAGCGCTGGCTGGGCGGCATGCTCACGAACTTCGAGACCATCGGCAAGCGGGTGGCCAAGATGCAGGAGTACCGCCGCATGCGGGCCTCCGGCGAGTTCGACGCCATGCCCAAGAAGGAAGCCCTGCTCCTCAGCCGTGAGCTCGAGAAGCTCGAGCGCAACCTGGGCGGCATCGCCCAGATGGACAAGCTGCCCGACGCCGTGTTCATCCTCGACACGAAGAAGGAGCACATCGGCGTCACCGAGGCCAACAAGCTCGGCATCCCGATCATCGCCGTGGTCGACACCAACTGCGACCCCGACGTGATCCAGTACGTGATCCCGGGCAACGACGACGCCATCCGCTCCGGCAACCTCATGTGCCGCGTGATCGCCGACGCCGTCGAGGAGGGTCGGTTCATCGCCTCCCGCCGCGGCACCGGCACCGCGCCGGCGCCCCAGCGCAGCGAGGACGAGGAGGCCCAGGTGGCCGCCACCCAGGCCGAGGCCCGACGCCAGGCCCTCCTCGCCCAGCAGGAGCGCGACGCCCGCCTCGCCGGCGGCCAGCCCCCGGCCGCGGCCAAGAGC
>JALYWQ010000382.1 GCA_030852625.1 Actinomycetota bacterium | reverse complement strand
TCTGAGGCCATGGTCGGCCTCCTCTCAGTAGGCGGTGCCCATCAGGGAGGAGGCAGTTCACGCGCAACCACGAGCTATCGACCAACAACCAACAGACACCGTCACCCTAGGCCGGTTGGCCCCGAATAGATAGCGGCTGACCCGAGCCGGAACCCATCTCGGAGAAGATCTCGGAGAAATTTCGGTCAAGCTGTCGAATCGGGCGAGGCAGGACGACGTCATGACGTACGGCGACGAGGTCGTACGCCAAGCGCCTGAGGAGGCCCCAGATGAAGTACATGCTGCTGCTGCGCCACGAGCCCGACGCCGGTCCCGCGGAAGGCACCCCCGAGTTCGACGCCGAGATGGCCAACTGGGGGAAGGTGATGGGCGAGCTGAACGAGTCCGGCGTCTTCGTGCAGGCCCACGGCCTCGACACCGAGGCCACGGCCACCACGGTCCGCATCCGCAACGATGAGGCCCTCGTGACCGACGGCCCCTTCGCCGAGACGAAGGAGTCGTTCTTCAGCTACATCATCATCGACGTCGCTGACCTCGATGCCGCCCTCGGCTGGGCCAAGCAGATGCCGAACGTCACCTACGGCTCCGTCGAGGTTCGCCCGCTGTCGGTCCACGAGCAGGACTGAGGGTTGGCCCAGGGGGCCGCGGCGGCGATCGAGCGGGCGTACCGCGAGGAGTGGACCGCACTCCTCGCGACGCTCGCCGGCCAGGTCGGTGGCGACATCGGCCTGGCCGAGGAAGCCGTGGCCGACGCCTTCGCCGCCGCGGCGGCCGAGTGGCCCGAGCGTGGTGTCCCGGCGAAGCCGGGCGGCTGGTTGACCACCGTCGCCCGGCGCCGGGCCATCGACGCCCTCCGCCGCGACCGCACCCGCACCGCCAACCAGAGCGCCCTCGAGCACCTGGAGCGACTCGTGCGCGACGACAACGACACCCCACCGGCCGACGAGCACGGCCACGACCGCAGCGGCGTCGCCGACGACCGGCTCCGGCTGCTCTTCACCTGTTGCCATCCGGCTCTCGCCCTCGAGGGTCGAGTGGCCCTCACCCTCCGGGCCGTCGGCGGCCTCGAGGTGGCGGAGGTGGCCCGGGCGTTCCTGACCTCCGAGTCGACGATGTACCAGCGGCTCGGCCGGGCCAAGAAGAAGGTGCAGGCCGCCGGCATCCCCTACCGGGTGCCACCGGATGACGAGCTCCCCGAACGGCTCGGTGGCGTGCTCCACGTGATCCACCTCATCTACAACGAAGGCCACAGCGCGACCGCGGGCGAGGCGCTGACCCGCGCCGACCTGTGCGAGGAGGCCATCCGCCTCACGCGGCTGGTCGTCGAGCTCCTCCCGGAGCGGGCCGAGGTCCACGGCCTGCTGGCCCTCCTGCTCCTCACCGACGCCCGACGCCCGGCCCGCACCGGCGCCGACGGCACGCCCGTGAGCCTCGAGGACCAGGACCGGGCCCGCTGGACCCGCGACGCCATCGTCGAGGGCATCGCCGTGCTCGACCACGCCCTGTCGTTGCACGACCCCGGTCCCTTCCAAGTGCAGGCTGCGATCGCCGCCCTGCACGCCGATGCCTCCACGTGGGAGGCCACCGACTGGTCCCAGATCGCGGCGCTCTACGGGGAGCTCGAGCGCCTCGCCCCGTCGCCGGTCGTCACCCTCAACCGGGCTGCGGCGCTGGCGATGGCCGACGGTCCCCACGTGGGCCTCGCGCTGCTCGCCACCATCGACGGCGACGACCGCCTGGCCCGCTACCAGCCGCTCCACGCCACCCGCGCCGAGCTGCTCGCCCGCGCCGGTGACCTGGATGGCGCGGCCGACGCCTACCGCCGCGCGCTCGAGCTCACCCAGAACCCGGTCGAGCGCCGGGCCCTGCAGCAGCGAGCCGCTCGCATGGGGGTCGCCGCCGAGGACCGATGAGCAACCCCGGCGGCGCCCGTCTGACTACCGTCCGCTCGACCCGCTACCCCCTGAGGACCACCGAATGCGACCGCTCCGCTACGCCATCAACGTGACCCTCGACGGGTGCTGCGACCACCAGGTGGGCGTGCCCGACCCGGAGTCGGATCGCTACTGGGCGGAGCAGATCGCGCGCGCTGACGCCCTCCTCTTCGGCCGGGTCACCTACGGGATGATGGAGGAGGCGTGGCGGAAGCCGGCCTCGGGGATCTGGCCCGACTGGATGGTCGACTGGATGGTCCCCTTCGCCGAGTCGATCGACGCGGCCAAGAAGTACGTGGTGTCGAGCACCCTGGATCAGGTCGACTGGAACGCCGAGCTCGTGCGGGGCGACCTCGAGGCAACCGTCCGCCGGCTCAAGGAGCAGCCGGGCGACGGCCTGTTCGTCGGCGGCGTGACCCTCCCGCTCGCCCTCGCCGACCTGCGGTTGATCGACGAGTACGAGTTCATGGTGCTGCCCACGATCGCCGGCCACGGCCCCACCTTGTTCGCCGGCCTGTGCCAACAACTCGACCTGGAGCTCGTCGGCCGCCAGGAGTTCAGCTCAGGCGCCGTCGCCCTGCGCTACCAGCCTCGCGTCTAGTCCACCGGCGAGGCGTCGGGCAGTGGCCGAGCCCGGAGGAGCAGGTAGCCGGCGACTCCCGCCACGAGGCTGCCGGCCAGGATCCCCACCTTGGCCGAGTCGGTCAGGGCCGGATCGGTGAACGACAGGCTGGCGACGAACAGCGCCACCGTGAAGCCGATGCCGGCACAGACGGCCAGCCCGAACACGTGGGCCCATGTGGTGTCCTGCGGCAGCCGTCCCACGCCCACCCGCACCGCGAGGAACGACGCGCCGAACACGCCCACCGTCTTGCCGACCAGCAGCCCGAGGATCACGCCGAGGGTCACCGGATCGTCGACCAGGCCTCCCACCGAGTCGCCGGTGAGGCGGACGCCGGCATTGGCCAGGGCGAAGATCGGCACCACCACGAAGGCCACCCACGGCGACAGCGCGTGCTCGAGGCGCGACAGCGGGCTCGTCGAATGGATCGACAGGCGGCTCACCTCTGCGATGAGGTGCTCGTTCTCCACGAACTCCTCGTCGGTGAGGACCGAATCCTCGTAGGTGCGGTCGATCTGATCGGCCATGCGACGGAGCTCGGCTGGGTACCGGCGTGGTGACCACAACGGCCAGGCCGGTGTGAGCAAGCCGAGCGCCACGCCGATCAGCGTGGCGTGCACCCCCGATTCGAGCAGTGCCAGCCAGGCGAAGGCGCCGACGGCCAGGTACGGGGCGAGCGACTGCACGTCGTTGCGGCGCAGCACCACGATGACCCCGAGGCCCACTGCGGCGCTGGCCAGCCATCCCCACGAGATCGACCCCGTGTAGAACACCGCGATCACGAGGATCGCACCGATGTCGTCGGTGACCGCGAGGGTGAGCAGGAACACCTTCGCGGCGAGGGGCACCCGCCGCCCGAGCAGCGACACGACACCGACCGCGAACGCGATGTCCGTCGCCATGGGGATCCCCCACCCGTCGACACCGGAGCCGCCCGAGTTCACGAGGGCGTAGAGGGCCGCTGGGACCGCCATCCCCCCGAGGGCCGCGATCACGGGCAGGGCGACGGTCCTGGGGTCGCGGAGGTCACCGTGGACCAGCTCCCGCTTGATCTCCACGCCGACCAGGAGGAAGAACAGCGTCATCAGCGCGTCGTTCACCCAGGCCTGGAGCGAGAGGTGATCGAGGTGGATCAGGTCGCCCAGCTCGACCCGCAGGGCGGTGGACCAGAACGACACGTAGGACTCGTGCCAGGGCGAGTTGGCCCATGCCAGGGCCACCACCGCGGCGACGAGCATCACGACGCCCCCGGCCGCCTCGTGGCGGAGGAGCCGCTGGAGGGGCCGCACCATGGCACGGGGCACGAAGCGCTCCGATTCGCTCCACGTGTGGCGGACGGGGTGCCCGTCGGCGTGGTTCGCCAGCTGGTCGGGTTCGGTTGTCGTCGCCATGCTCTTGCCTCAGGTCACCTCGGGAAACCCTGCGCGGGGTGCAGCACCACGCCGCGTGACCGGACCGCGGTGAGGTCCAACCCCACGGTCCGCAGGCGACCCGCGAGGCGGGTCAGCATCGATCGCACCCCCGCCCACCGGGCCGTGCCTCCGGCCTGCCGGTACCGGACGATGATCTCGTCGTACCGGACGACCTTCAGGGGCTTCGACAGGAGCAGCTCCACGATCGGGAGCTGGGCGTCAGGGATCGCCACCCATCGGTCGCCGACTCGAAGGAGCCCGTCTTCGTCGAGGACCGGCTCGTCGGGCCCCGCGGCGCTCATCCTGCACTCGCAGCCGGCCACGTGAGCATGAACCCGCGAGCCCGGATCGTCACCAGCTCGAGGTCGAGCTCGGCCAGACGGTGGGCCAGTCGCACGGTGACGGAACGCATGGAGTTCGGGTGGGCACTGCCCCCGGACGAGACGTAGGCCTCGGCGACGAGACCCCGCGGGACGACCTGGTCGAAGTGCTCCACCAGGAGGCGGGTCACGCCGATCTGGTTCGGCGGCACGACCGTCCACGAGGACCCGAAGCGGACGAGACCTTCGGCGTCGACGGTGGGGACCTGCTTCGCGGCGCGAGCGGCGAGGGGTCGGGTGCGGGCCGCGAGGTCATCCGGGTGGACGCCTTCGCGGACCCAGTCCTCGAGCTCGTCGAGCAGGTCCGGCGGATCCTGGTCCTCGGCGACGAGCAGGACACGGGGGACCCGGAGGGTGGCGAGCTGCTCGCGAACGGTCGTCCCGGCGGGCCAGGGAACCACCGCGACGTCGCGGCGGGACTTCGATGCAGTCGAGGGCACTGGTGTTCCTTCAGTCTTCGGGCGGTCAGCAGCGGCCGGCACCGCGGCCAGGTGGGCCGCGCGCACCGGGTCCGGACCGGTCAGCACCGGTTCCGGAGCGTTCGACGCGCGCCCGAACGGGGCG
>JALYWQ010000401.1 GCA_030852625.1 Actinomycetota bacterium | reverse complement strand
CTGCAGGCCCGCATGCACTCGTACTCGCGGGCCCAGCGGCGCCGACGGGTGGAGCCGGTCCCGGCCGAGGCGTTCATGCGGTTCCTCGTGCAGTGGCAGCACGTCGCCACGTCGACCCAGCTCCGCGGGGTCGACGGGCTGTCCCGGGTGATCGGCCAGCTGCAGGGCTACGAGACCGCCGTCGGCGCGTGGGAGCCGCAGGTGCTGACCCGGCGCGTCCGCGACTACGACCCGGCCTGGCTCGACCGCCTCTGCCACCAAGGGGCGGTGACCTGGTTGCGGCTGTGCCCGCCGGCGCCGGACGACCCCGACAAGCGCCTGGCCGGCGCCACCCGCACCACGCCGGTGTCGCTCGTGCTCCGGGCCGACCTGCCCTGGCTGCTCGCCGCCCACCGCGGTGAGACGGCGCTGCCGGTGCCGGCCTGCGGCGCGGTGGCCGAGGTGGTCGAAGTGCTCGGCGTGCGGGGCGCCTGCTTCGCCAGCGAGCTGGCCCAGGCCACCGGGCGGGTGCTGGCCGACATCGAAGCCGCCCTCTGGGAGGGCATGGCCCGGGGCCTGCTGGCCTCCGACGGGTTCGAGCCGGTGCGGGCGGTGGCCGCCGGCCGTCGCCACCGTCCCGCGCCCACCAACCGGCGGGCCCGCATCCGCTCCGGTGGGGCGCTCCGGGTCACCGAGACCGCCGGGCGCTGGTCGCTCGTGCCCACCCCGTCGACGGAGTTCGACCGCGACGAGCTGGCCGAGGCCCTCGCCGACCAGCTGCTCGAGCGGTGGGGCGTGGTGTTCTACGACCTCGTGGCCGCCGAACGGCTGGCCGTGAAGTGGCGCGACCTGCAGTGGGCCCTGCGGCGGATGGAGGACCGTGGCCTCGTGGCCGGTGGCCGGTTCGTGCGGGGCTTCAGCGGTGAGCAGTTCGCCCTTCCACAGGCTGCGGAGGCCCTGCAGGGCATCCGCAAGGCCGAGCCGACGGGCCGGACCGTGCGCCTCCCCGGCACCGACCCCCTCAACCTCACCGGCGTGGTCCTGCCCGGCGAGCGGGTGCCGGCCCGGGCCACCGAGAGCTTCGACCTCCCGATCTGAGCCGATGACCGACTACGTGGCGCTGCTCCGCGGGATCGCGCCGCTCAACCCGAAGATGCAGAACGCCGCGCTGCGCGGCGTCTTCGAGGGCCTCGGTTTCAACGACGTCCGCACGGTGATCTCGAGCGGCAACGTGCTGTTCGCGTCGCCGGAGCGGAGCGCGTCCCGCCTCGAGTCGCAGATCGAGGAGGCCCTGCTCGATCACCTCGGCGCCCCGTGCACGACGATGCTGCGCACCCGTCGCCAGATCGACGACCTGGCCCGATCGGGGGCGTTCGACGGCTACGCCGACGACGAGCCGACGGCGAGGTGCAACGTCACGTTCCTCAAGCGTCGGCCGCCGGCCTCGCAGGCACCGCCCGACCTCGGCGCCGGGAGTGAGCTCGTGGCGCTGCGGGACCGGGAGGTCCTCACCGTGGTCGACCACACCGGGCCAGCCGGCTCGATGGCGATGGCCCGCCTGGAGCGGGCCTACGGCACCGAGATGACCACCCGCACCTGGAAGACCGTCCACCGCATCGCCACGGCCTTCGCCCGAGCCCGCTGACGGTTCGGACGGGTCAGTCCTCGAGTCGGGCCAGCAGCACGGCGGAGGCCGACAGGGCCAGGCCACGGGCGACGGGTTGCCACGCCTTCGGCGCCACCTGCCGGGCCGCCATCACGCCGGCCGCGATCCACATCCCGGCGCACCACCGACACGTGACCAACGTGGCCAGCTTGGGCGGGTCCTTCAGGGACTCGACGATCTCCTCGGCGGTGGGGTCGTCACGACCAGGGGGTGGCTCCGCCCCGACGGTGCGCAGCACGGCCTGACGGGCCGGCTCGCTGATCACGTCAGCCGTGGCCAACCGGGTCAGCCGGTACGTCGCCAGCCCGTCGATGAGCAACTCGCTCCAGAGCGTCGAAGCGGCAGGGGCGGCACCGGGCGCCTTGCCGAACCTCATGCAGCTTCCTGCCGCTCGTCGGCGTACTCGTCGGAGCCGAGCACCCAGAGGAACGACTGGATGTCGATCTGGTCGCGCGGGCCGAGATCAGCGAGGTCCTGGCGGACCTGATCGCCCAACGCCAACACCTGCGAGTAGGTCGACCAGTTCGGCGTCGATCGATAGTCGAGCTCGAAGCCGTAGGCCTCGGCGGCACGGCGCATCGTCATCGGTTTCACGAAGAGGTGGCGGGTGGGACGGGCGATGGAACCGAACACGGTGACGACCGGCCAGGTGGCCACCCTTGTCTGGCGGCGGGGCAGGCCCTGGACGACCTCCACCCACCGGTCGAAGCGAGCGGCCTCGGAACCGGGACCGTGGAACCAGTCGAACAGACCCTCGGCGAAGGCCCGGGCCCCGGCGTCCGAGCGGACGGCGTCACGCAGGGCCATCTTCTCGAACGAGAAGAGGAGGGCCCGGCTGGCCTCGATGCGCACGCCGGCGTCCGCCACCTCCCGGTGACGTCCCTCCTCGAGGGCCCGACCGAAGCCGGTCTTGCCACCGATCTGCTCCCGCCAGAGCTCGGACGCCAGCACCTTGTAGTCGCGCTCCCACGACAGGTAGCGCTCGTCGTGGAACCCGCCCGGGAAGATCCGGAGGAAGGTCCGCCGAGCTCTCGCTCGCTGTTGCCTGGTGCTTGCCATCGGGGCTCCTTCGCGGCGTGGTGCTCCGTCGACTACCCGTCCGTCGGCACGGGTCAACCCTCTGCTGGTTGCGTCACCGGTCGCAGGATCTCGCCGAGCCGGGCCTCGTGGTCGCGGTGGGCCTCGTGGGCCAGGGGCGAGCGGGCCACCTGGCTCGAGTCGTAGGCCGGCTTGCGCCAGCGGTTGTAGGCACCGACCGGCTCGAGGTCCGGACCGCACTGGCTGGGGTCGAACCGCAGGATCTCGGTGACCTCGGCCGGCACGGGCTGCTCCCGCACGAGGGTGCCGACCACCGTCGTGCGCCCGTCTTCGGCCACCTCGTGGACGGTGATGACATCGCCGGCGAGCGAGGCGTGGAACCGGACCTTGCCCGCGCCCGATCGATAGGCAGCGATCGTGGAGTGCACGACGCCCTCGGGTGTGCGCCGGGGCCACGGGATCGGGAAGCGGTCGCCCTGGTAGGTGGCGAAGAGCAGGTCGACGTCGCCGGCGTTCGTGGTGCACACCCGCAAGGCCAGCCCGAGCACGTCGGGCAGCGGTGCGGGGAGCCCGACGCCGCGCGACACCCGGACGAGGGCCGGGTGTCGCCCACTGAGGCTCGGAACGTTGTGACCGAGTGCGGCCCCCTCCCACCAACCCGACCACGCGTCGCCACGGGGATGGAAGGCTCGCCGTCCGCCCCGCAGCCGGGCCAGCCCGGTGAACAGCGGTCCCAGCCACCATCCCGGTGGCCTCGACGAGTCGGCGGTACGTCGCTCCATCACGAACGGCCCCTACCCGGCCCGCCCCCAGCCGAGCCGAGCCCAGACCAACCTGGGGGCGAGGGTTGCGGTTTCCGGCAACCCCGGCCCCCCGGTTGCAATCACGATGGGTCAGCGCTGGCGTTGGGTGAGGTGGGGGCGGCGGGACGGCCGGGGCGGTGGGTCAGTCGGTTCGGGAGAACTTGGCGATGGCGATCGTGAGCATCAGGCCGCCGAGGACGACGACGATGGCGGCCTCCAGCGCCGGTGGGACGCGCCAGCCCCACCAGGTGACGCCAGGGGCCAGGCGGTCCCGCGCGGCGTCGGTGATGTCGAGGTTGGCGAAGACCAGTCGGCGGACGAGGTCGACGGCGTAGGTGAGCGGGTTGAGGCGGTTGAGCACGGCCAGCCAGCCCGGCAGGTCCGACACCGGGAACATGGCGCCCGACAGGAACACGATCGGGAAGACGAGCAGCTGCATGACGCTGTTGAACGTCATTGCGTTGCGCACCGACGTGGCCACCATCACCCCCAGCGCGGTGACGGCGAAGGCGATGAGCAGCATCAGACCGAGGACGCCGAGCAGCAGCAACGGGTCGTAGGGAACGCCAGCCAACCCGGCCAGCAGCAGCAGCACGGCACCCTGGGCTGCTGCGGTGGTGGTGCCGCCCAGGCACTTGCCGATCACGATCGACGCTCGGCTCACTGGCGCCACCAGCATCTCCCGCAAGAAGCCGAGCTCGCGGTCCATCACCAGCGACGCCGCGCTGATCATCCCGCTGAACCACATGGCCATGCAGAGCACGCCGGGGAACAGGAAGGTGGTGAGCTCCACCCCTTCGGTCGACTGGTCGGCCAGCGAGTCCAGACCCGTGCCGAGCACGAACAGGAACAGCAGCGGCTGGATGAGCGCCATCCCCATGCGGGGCCGGTCGTCGGCGAAGCGGATGAGTTCCCGCCACCACACGGCCCGCACAGCCCGGGCCTCCGAGCGCCACGAGCGCTCCGGCACCCGCGTCACCGCGATGTCGGCCATCGCCGCGGTCATCGGGCCGCCTTCGAGAACACCCGCATGGCGTCGGCGCTGCGGTTGGGCGTGACCTCGGCGTCGCGGATCGTGGAGCCCGTGTAGCGCATGAAGACGTCGTCGAGGCTGGGCCGGGACACGGTGACCGACGTGATGCCGACGCCGAGCTCGGCGAAGAGGCGTGGCACGAAGGCCTCCCCGCCGGACACGTGGAAGGTGACGGCTCCTTCGGCCACCGCGGCGTCGATGCCGAAGCGGTCGCGCAGCGTGGCCACCGCCGCGTCGTCGTCGGTGGTGCCGATGGCGACCCGGTCGGCGCCGACGCTGGCCTTCAGCGCGTCGGGGGTGTCGAGGGCCACGATCTCGCCGCGGTCGATGATGGCGATGCGGTCGCAGAACTCGGCTTCGTCCATGTAGTGGGTGGTCATGAAGACGGTCGTCCCCTCCCGTTCCTGCAGGGTCCGGATGTACTGCCAGATCGAGCTGCGGGTCTGCGGGTCGAGGCCGATGGTCGGCTCATCGAGGAACAGCACCCGCGGCGAGTGCATGAGGCCCCGAGCGATCTCGAGGCGCCGCTTCATGCCGCCCGAGAACGTGAGCACCTTCTGGTCGCGCCGGTCGGCGAGGCCGACGAGCTCGAGCACCTGCTCGATGCGCGCGGCGATGGCGCCGCGCTCGATGCCGTAGAGGTCGGCGTGGAGGCGCAGGTTCTGCGCGGCGGTGAGCTGGCCGTCGAGGGTCGGGTCCTGGAACACGAGGCCGAGGTGACGGCGGACGGCGTCGCGTTGGCGGAGGACGTCGAAGCCGGCCACCCGGGCGACGCCGGACGTGGGGCGGACGAGGG
>JALYWQ010000341.1 GCA_030852625.1 Actinomycetota bacterium | reverse complement strand
TTCCTCTCCGCCACCCCCGGCGCCTACGAGCTCCAGGTGTCGTCGGCGGTGGCCGAGCAGATCGTCAGGCCAACGGGCCTGGTCGACCCCGAGGTCATCGTGAAGCCCACCAAGGGCCAGATCGACGACCTGATCGAGAACATCAACAAGCGCATCGCCGACGACGCTCGGGTCCTGGTCACCACCCTCACGAAGAAGATGGCCGAGGACCTCACGGAGTACCTGCTGGAGCAGGGCCTCCGGGTGCGCTACCTGCACTCCAACGTCGACACCATCCAGCGGATCGAGATCCTGCGCGACCTGCGCCTCGGTGAGTTCGACGTGCTCGTCGGCATCAACCTCCTCCGGGAGGGCCTCGACCTCCCCGAGGTGTCGCTCGTCGCCATCCTCGACGCCGACAAGGAGGGCTTCCTCCGGTCCGAGACCTCGCTCATCCAGACCATGGGACGAGCGGCCCGCAACGTCGACGGCCAGGTGATCATGTACGCCGACACCGTCACCGACTCCATGCGCCGGGCCATCTCGGAGACGCAGCGCCGCCGCAAGGTGCAGCTGGCCTACAACGAAGAGCACGGCATCGATCCGCAGACGATCCGCAAGGCCGTCACTGACATCCTCGCCCTGCTCCGGCCGGCGGCGGAGGCCCCCAACCCGAACAAGGACCGCCGATCGCGCCAGCACGACAAGGTTCGGTCCGAGCTGTCGAACCTCCCCGGGGACGAGCTCCGGCGCCTGATCCTCACGCTGGAGGAGGAGATGCACGAGGCATCTGCCGAGCTCCGCTTCGAGTACGCCGCTCGTCTCCGCGACGAGATCAAGGACCTCAAGCGAGAGCTCCGAGACGTCGGGTGACGGTGACGCGCCGCGGCCTGGCCGTGCACGCCTCGATCCTCGCCGCGGTGTTGGTGCTCGGTTTGCTGCTCGTCGAGCGCGACGTCGGGTTCACCCCCGACGAGGGCGGCTACGCGCTCGGGGCCGAGACGATCGCCGACGGGTCGTGGACCACCGACTGGCGGTTCGCTGAGGTCGATCCGACCGGCCGTCACCTCCCCTCGGGCGAGGGGGAGTTCCTCTCGAACGGGAAGTACCTGCCCCAGGCCCGCCAACTGGCGTGGCCCGCTGCGCTCGGTGGCGCCGAACGATTCGCGCCGGGATCCCTTGCGGTCAGGCTCCTCAGCCTCATCAGCGTGATCGTCGGGGCGTGCGTGGCCTGGGCTCTCGCTCGCCGTCTCGGCGCGCCCCGAGCGGCGCCGTGGGCGTTCTGGATCACCGTCAGCTCACCGCTTCTGCCGAACGGGTACATGCTCTGGGCCCACGCCCCGGAGACTGCGCTGGCCGGCATCGCTGCGCTTGCCGTCGTGGTCCTCCTCGACGAGGAGCGCTCGACGTGGTGGTGGACGCTCGCCTTGGTCGCGGCCGCCACGGGAGGTGCGGCGATCCGGTCCGAAGGGGTGCTCTACGCGGTGGCACTCGGCGGTGTGCTGGGGCTCGTCGGGTTGGTTCGCCGATCGAGGCGGCTGGTCATCTCAGCCGTGCTCGCAGGCGCTGCGGCGGCGGCCGCGGTGCTTGCTGACGAGGCGCTCTACTCGTCGATCGTCGGAGGTGGACCCGGGCACCAGGGGATCGAGAGTCGCGACCGGGGCGGAGCCTGGCTCGACGGTCGCCTCAACGGGACCGGCAGGGTGCTCATCGAAGGAGCGCTCGACTCGCGCCCCGCCAACGTGCTGATGGTCCTGGCCCTGGGGCTGGTGGTGCTCGCCGTGGTCTCCCTGCGGGGAGAGCCGGCGAGCCGGGCCCCATCGCGGGTCACGGCCGGGTTCCTGCTCGCCGCCGCGGCCGTCTTAATGGTCCGAATCGTGGTCGCCCCCGACGACCCGGCGGCCGGCGTCCTCGTGGCTTGGCCCGTGTGCGCCTTCGCAGCCCTGGCGCTCCGCGGCGCCCGGTCGACCGGCGCGAAGGTGATGATCGCATCGAGCGGACTGTTCGTGATCGGCGTGCTCCTCACCCAGTACGACAACGGCGGAGGGACGCAGTGGGGCGCCCGATACCTCTCGCCGATCGTCGTGCCCGTGGCCGTGCTGGCCGCCGTGGTGATCAGCGACCGAGTCGAGCGACGCTCAATTGCCGGCGCTCTGGTCGCCGTCCTGGCGGTCACGGGCGTCGGCGGGTGGTTCATCACCGACCAGTTCCGACGGGACAACGCCGATGCCATCGCCAGCATCGATCGCAGTGGGGCGGACGTCGTGCTGATCAGCGAGGACGGTTACCGGGCCCGCTTCGACTGGCAGGCCTGGTCGGACCGGCAGTGGGTGGCGGCCAACGGTGATCTGGCCGGCGCACTCGACGTGCTCCGGCGGGCCGGGGTGACCCAGGCCACGGCCATCGAGGTGCCGCCGGGGGAGCTGGAGGCGGCCGGGGCCGTCCTCGGCGAGATCGTGGACCAGGCGCCACTCGTCCAGCGGTTCACCGTGGGGCCGACCAACCGACGAGCCGACCCGCCACCCGCCCAGGGCCCCATCTCGAACGTGCGTTCGCAGGTTGTCGCGCCCGGGTAGCCTGATCGCCGTGTCCGAATCGCTCGTCGTCCGTGGTGCCCGGGAGCACAACCTCAAGAACGTGGGCATCGAGCTGCCCCGGGACAAGCTGATCGTCTTCACCGGCCTGTCGGGCTCGGGCAAGTCGTC
>JALYWQ010000320.1 GCA_030852625.1 Actinomycetota bacterium | reverse complement strand
GAAGCACCGCTACGCGTCGGGCGAGGAGATCCGCCTCCACCTCGAGGCCATCGCCGAGCGCTACGACCTGCGCCGCGAGGCCCTCTTCCACACGGGCGTCACCCGCACCGAGTGGGACGACCACCTGGCCCGTTGGCGGATCACCACCGACCGGGGCGACGAGGTGCTGGCCCGCTACGTGGTGCAGGCGGTCGGCATCCTCAACCTGCTCAAGCTGCCGGCCATCCCGGGGATGGAGGACTTCGCGGGCGCTTCGTTCCACACCGCCCGGTGGGACTACGAGTACACCGGCGGCGGCCCCGACCAGCCCCTCACCAGGCTGGCCGACAAGCGGGTCGCGATGATCGGCACCGGCGCCAGCGGCATCCAGGTGCTGCCGCCCCTCGCCGCCGCAGCCGCGCAGGTCGTCGTCTTCCAGCGCACCCCGTCCGCGGTGGGCGTGCGCGACAACCGCCCCTTCGAGCCCGAGTTCTCGTCCACCCTGCGCCCCGGCTGGCAGCAGGAGCGCATGGACAACTTCCAGCTCCGCATGATGGGCAAGCCCACCGAGGTCGACCTGATCGACGACGGCTGGACCCGCCACTACGCGGCCGTGCACCACCCACCTCGCTGGAAGGGCATGCCGATCGAGGACTACCTCCGTGGAGCCGAGGAGCTCGACTTCGGGATCATGGAGGAGCACCGCTCCCGGATCGACGAGGTGGTGCAGGACCCCGCCAAGGCCGAGGTCCTGAAGCCCTTCTACCGCTACCTCTGCAAGCGGCCCTGCTTCCACGACGAGTACCTCGCGGCCTACAACAGCCCCAACGTGGAGCTGATCGACTGCCCGGCCGGCATCGAGCGGATCACCGAGCGGGGGATCGTGGTCGACGGCACCGAGTACGAGGTCGACTGCATCATCTACGGCACCGGCTTCGAGCCCGAGGTCACCCCCGTGCCCCGCCGGCTCGGCCACGACCTGATCGGTCGGGGCGGTCTCACCCTCGAGGAGAAGTTCCGCGACGGCCCGTCCACCCTCTACGGGATGATGAGCCGCGGGTTCCCCAACCTCTTCCTCATGCCGACGCCGGCGGTGCAGGCCGTGGTCACGGTGAACTACACCCACCTCGCCACGCTGGGCGCGCAGTTCGTCGGCTCCACCGTGGCCCTGCTCGAGAAGCTCGGCGCCCGCAGCTTCGACGTGAGCGGCGAGGCCGAGGAGGCCTGGGTGCAGGGCATCGTCGACGGGTTCGTCGACGGCAGCGCCGTGATGTCGGCCTGCACGCCCTCGCGCATCAACAACGAGGGCAACCCCGCCGGGATGAACCCGCGCGCCGGGAACTACGGCCGTGGCATGGGCGACTACTTCGGGTTCAAGGACCTGCTCGAGTCGTGGCTGGCCGCGGGCGACTGCGCCGGTCTGGAGCTCGACATCCCCGCGACGGGATGACCGACCGCCAACGGGTCGTGGTCGTCACCGGCGGCGGGGGCGGCATCGGCGCCGCCATCGCCGAGGAGCTCGGTCGCACCGGCGCCTTCGTGGTCACGGTCGACCCGCTGGTGTCGGTCGACGGCGCCGAGCCCCTGCCGGCCCCGAAGGCCACCACGGCCAGCCGCATCGTGGCCGCGGGCGGCCAGGCCCGGGCGTCCTCGGCCTCGGTCACCGACGGCCCGGCGATCACCGCGCTGTTCGAGAGCCTGGCGGACGAGTTCGGCGGCCTGGACGCCGTCGTGAACGTGGCCGGCATCAGCCGACCCACCGGCTTCACCCGCGGCACCGAGGCCGACTGGCGGGCGGTGGTGTCGGTGCACCTCGACGGCTACCTCAACGTGCTCCGCGCCGCCCTGCCGCTCATGGCCGCCGCCGGGCGGGGTCACCTCCTCGGGGTCACCTCCGGTTCGGGGTGGCGGGAGGCCGACGCCGGCGCCTACGGGTGCGCCAAGCGAGCCGTGGCCTCGATCACCTGGCAGCTCGGTCGGGTGGCTCCGGCCGGGGTGGTGGTCAACGCGGTGTCCCCCATCGCGGCCACCCGCATGGTGGCCGCGGCACTGGCTCGTTCGGCCCCGACGACCACGGGCCCCACCCAGGCGCGAGTGGGCGGCACCGGCGGCCTGTCCCTCGGGGGCCTGCCCGACCCGCACGAGCTCGGTCCGTTGGTGGCCCACCTGGTCGACGACCGCTTCGACGCCTGCCGGGGCCAGGTGGTGTTCACGGCCGGGAGCGAGGTGGCCCTGATCGCGCCGCCGAGCCTGGTCGAGGTGGTGGCTACCGACGGTGTGGCATCGCTGCCCGCCCTCCTCGACCAGGTCGTGCCGGGGGCGCTCGTGCCCGCCGAGCTCGAGGCCCGCACCGTGGGCGGGAGCAACGCCCGGTTCGCCGAGGCCTTCCACGAGCCAGCCGGCGGGCCGTCTCCGGCGAAGGGGGTGGCCACGTGCGCGGTGGCGGTCCGTGACGCCGACCTCGTCGCCGCGCTGGTCGATGCGTTGTCGGCCCTCGGCGTGGCGAGCACCCCGATCGACCTCGACGACGTGCCGCCCGGGTTCGACGGGGTCGCGACCGCGCTGGCCACCGCCGGTGACGTCGACGCAGTGATCGTCGCCCCGCCCGGTCCGGCGACGCGCGAGGGCACTCCCGATCCACCC
>JALYWQ010000301.1 GCA_030852625.1 Actinomycetota bacterium | reverse complement strand
CGAACCAGCGAATGAGCGAAGCCGCGACCAGTCGCGGCGCACACTCGCGTCCGGCGTGAGTCCGCGACGATCACGGGCGTAATCGCAGAACACCGGCGGATCCACCACGCGAAGCCGCACCCGATCGGATTGTCGCTACAACGCTGCGAAATCCGGCCACGGAAGACCGGACGCCGGACGACGGAACCGCTACGTACCGCTCAAGCCAGCAACCCCGCCGCCGCATCGTTGCGTCCTTCGCCCGAGGTGAGGTGACGTCCCGCCGCTACGTAGCGCTCGAGCCAGCGTCCCCGCCGCCGCCGTAATTGCGCCCATCCCTGGCCCCATCCGGGCCGGCTCGTTGCGCCCCTTGGGCGCCCGTCAGTCCGGGATGGGGATGAAGATGCTTCGGCGGAGGTTGCCGTCGACCGTGCGGGTGCGGTGGCCGGTGCCGGTGGTGTCCTCGACGAGGAGGATGTCGCCGCCCGTGAAGCGACGCTTCTCGCCGGAGGTGACCTCGATCTCGATCTCGCTGTCGAGGAGGACGATGAACTGGCGCTGCGGCGCGTTGTGCCAGTCGTAGTCGTACTCGGGATCGGTCTCCCGGAAGATCACGCTCTTCGCCGGATGTGGCTCGGAGAGGCGACCGATCTCGCCGCGGTCGATGAGCTCGATGTCGAGGTCGTCGAACTCGGAGCCGCCGTCGGCCGTGACGCCGACGCGGGTGACCTTCACGTGAGGTGGGTGGTGGGCACCGAGGCCAGCCGCCCCGTCGCCTGGAGCTCTTGCACCGCGGGCACCGGGTTCGTGTCACCGAAGATCGAGTCGTCGTCCTTGCCACTGCCCGCGCCGGTGACGTCGTGGACCCACCACGACGCCTCGAGGGCGATGCCGTTGGGATCGGTGAAGTACACGGACCGTATGAAGCCGTGGTCGACCACGTCGGTCACCTCGGAGCCGGCCTCCTTGAGGCGGCGCTGGAGATCGTGGAGGGCCTCCTCATCAGGGAGGTTGAGGGCCAAGTGGTCGAACTGCACAGCGCGGGGGTCGGGGACGCCCGCCTCCTTGGCGAAGGGCTTCAGGTCGGCGTTGGCGTACTCGAAGAAGGCGACCGTGCAGTGGGGCCCGAACTCGAAGAAGTAGTGGCGGAAGTCGGGCGTGCCGATGGTGGCGACGAGCGAGGCGCCGAGGACCCCGTGGTAGAAGCGCACCGTCGCGTCCATGTCGGTGGTGACGAGGGCGAGGTGGTTGATCCCGCTCCAGGCCGGCCTGGTGGTGGCGGCGACGGCGTCGGTCTCGGTGGCGCTCATGGTCGTAGCTCCTCGCTTCGCGGTGCACTCAGACTACGACTAGAAGGTCTCGATGGCATCGGCCTCGCCCCCCACGACCCGCCGCGCCGCGCAGCTGCTCCTGCAGCTGGCGCGCGACCACCGGCGGATCCTCGGCGGCGCCGTCCTCGGCGGCCTCGGGTGGCAGCTGGCCGGGATCGTGGTGCCGGTGGTGATCGGGTGGACCATCGACCGCGGCATCGTCGAGGGCGACCGGCAGGCGATCTGGCTCGGCGTGCTGGCCATGGTGGGCCTGGGCGCGGTGGAGGCGGGGTGCGCAGCCCTGCGGCACTGGATGGCATGTCGGGCCGACATGGCCGCCGGCGCATCGGTCCGCCTGGCCCTGACCGATGCGGCACTGCGGCTCGACGAGGACGCCGCCGACCGCTTCCCGCCCGGCGAGGTGATCGCCCGGGAGACGAGCGACGGCGCCACCGTGGCCGGCCTGTTCGACGCCGTGGGGCACACCGTGGCCGAGGCCATCTCGGTGCCGGTGATCACCGTCGTGCTCCTCCTGATCGACCCGGCCCTCGGCCTGGTGGTGGGGCTGCTGATCCCCGTGTCCATCGTGCTCATGTGGCGTTCATCGGTGGTGTGGGAGCGGCGAAGCGCGAAGGTCCAGGCCGCCATGGGGCGAGCGGTGTCGAGTGCGCAGGAGAGCGTCGAGGGCTTCCGCACCATCCGGGGCATCGGTGCCGAGAGCGCTGCAGTCGATCGGTTCGTGACGCGGTCGGCGTCGCTGCGCGATCGATCGGTGGAGATGGGCAACCTGTGGCTGGCCTTCGAACCGGCGCTGCAGCTGGTGACGGTGGCTGCCGAGGGGCTCGTGCTCTGGATCGGCGGCCACCGGGTGATCGACGGCTCGGTGGGGATCGGCGAGGTCGTCACCGCCGTCGGCCTCGTGCTGTTCCTGTCCGGGCCCTTGCGGACACTCGGGGAGCGGGTGCTCACCGTGCAGGGTGCTCTGGCATCGGCC
>JALYWQ010000276.1 GCA_030852625.1 Actinomycetota bacterium | reverse complement strand
ACCTCGCCCTGCTCGGCGACGGCGGCCAGGAGGTCGATCTGCTGGGGAGTCGTCATGAGGTACGACTTCCCCGGTGGCCGCGTCGTCAGTCGGAGGCGCCCAGGAGCAGCTTGAGCTGGTTGGCCGGGGGACCGGCGGTGGTGCCGCCGTCGACGGGGAGGACGATGCCCGTGATCTGGGCCGAACGGTCGCTGGCCAGGAACACGGCGGCGTCGGCCACGTCCTCGGGGGTGCCCTCGCGGGGCAACGGCTGCGTGAAGCCCCGCACGCGGTCCATGTCGTACGTCGTCATGCCGGTGCGGATCTGGCCCGGGACGAGGCAGTTGACCCGGATGCCGTACTGGGCAACGTCGAGGGCGATCGACCGGCTGGCGTGGATCACGGCGGCCTTGGTGGCCCGGTAGGTGATCAGGCCGGCGCCGGCGTCGATGCCCGCCGTGGACGACGTGTTGATGATCGAGCCGCCGCCGTTGGCCTTCATGTGCAGGGCCGCGCGCTGGCTGCCGACGAGCACGCCGTAGAGGTTCACGTCGATCACCCGATGGAAGTCCGAGAGGTCGTCGTGGAGGAAGCGGGCCATCGCGCTGCCGATGCCGGCGTTGTTGACCATCACGTGGAGGCCGCCGAACCGCTCGACGGCGGCGTCCACCGCCGACTGCACGCTGTCGGGATGCGACACGTCGGTGCGGTGGAACGCCGCCACCTCACCGAGCTCGGTCGCCAGGGCGCCTCCGGTGTCCTCGTCGAGGTCGGCGATCACGACCTTGGCGCCCTCGGCCACGAAGCGCTCGACGGTGGCCCGGCCGATGCCGGCCGCCCCGCCCGTGACGATGGCGACCTTGCCGGTGAGCTCCTCAGCCATCGACGGAACCTGCCTTGGCGGCGGCGTGCCGGGCGGCGAGGTAGCCGAACACCATCGAGTTGGCGATGCTGGCGCCCGGCCCGAGGTAGTGGCGGCCCATCACCGTGGCGGTGCTGTTGCCCGTGGCGTAGAGCCCCTCGATCGGCTGGTCGAGCGACCCGAGCACCCGGCCGTGCTCGTCGGTGACGAGCCCACCGCAGGTGCCGATGTCGCCGGGGAGCACTTCGCAGGCGTAGAAGGGCCCTTCGTCGATCGGGCCGACGGCAGGGTTGGGGAGCTTGCGGTTCGGGTCGCCGAGGGAGCGGTTGTAGGCCGACTCACCGCGGCCGTACACCGGGTCGCGGCCCTCGCGGGCGTGCCCGTTGAAGTGGTCGATCGTCTCGGCCAACCCGTCGGCGTCGATGCCGCACGCCTCGGCCAGCTCGCGCAGCGTGGCGGCCTTCTTCAGCCGCCCGCTCTCGAGCATCTCCTTCGGGAAGTAGCCGGGGTGCGAGCGCACGTGGGCGTAGCGCTTGCGGTAGCGGTCATCGAAGATCAGCCAGCACGGCACGGCCCGGCTGGTCTTGTGGCGCTCGTACATGGCCTTGCCGACCTCCATGTAGGAGTTCGACTCGTTGCAGAACCGGCGACCGTCGACGTCGACGTAGATCGTGCGGGGTCGCTGGCGGGCCTGGTCGAGGGTCGACTGACCGAACCGACCGGTGCGGGGCGACGGCAGCCACCAGGCCTCGTCCATCAGTGCGGTCTGGGCGCCGAGGCCCATGGCGGTGGTGATGGCCTCACCGGTGTCGCCCGGGTTCGCCATCGTCCACTTGCCCTCGTTGGGCTGGTCGCCGCCGTAGCGCTGGCGCAGCTCGCGGTTGTGGGCGAAGCCACCTGCGGCGATGAGCACGCCCTTCCGGGCCCGCACCGACACCGGCTGCCCGTCCCGAACGGTGCGGACCCCGACGACACGCCCGTCCTCCACGATGAGGTCAACGAGCGGCGCCTCGGTCCACACCGGGATGCCGCGGTCGAGCGCGATCTTCAGCAGCTGGCCGACGAGCGACGCGCCGTTGGTGAGCAGCTTCCGACCGGTGGCCTTCGCCGCCACGGTGCGGATCACCACCCGGGCCGCGGTGGTGAAGGCCTTGGCGCTGCGGTTGTAGTTCGACAGGTAGCGGGCCTCGTTGGTCTTCACCGACATGCCGAGGCTCTGGGCCAGGCCAGGTTGGAGCTTGTCGAGCCACGGGCCGAGCCGCTTGCCGTTCCACGGCACGGGCTCGAGGCCCCGGCCCACGTCGTGGCCACCCTTGAGGTTCGAGTAGTAGTCGCTGTACCCGTTGCAGGTGAGGAGTCGCAGGCCGAGGTCCTGCAGGAACGTCACCATCTCCGGGCCGGTGGCGACGAAGGCGTGGCGACGCTCGGGCGACGAGCACGGGCCCACGTCGCCGACCACCGTGTCGAAGTGGGCGATGGCGTCCTCGTAGGAGTCGGGAGTGCCCTCGGCGCGCATGAGCGGGTTGTTCGGCACCCAGAAGATGCCGCCCGACATGCAGGTGGACCCGCCGATGAGGGCCTGCTTCTCGAGCACCAGCACCTCGGCGCCGGCGTCGTGGCCGGCCAGCGCGGCCACCATGCCTCCGCCGCCCGAGCCGGCGATCACGAAGTCGACGGTGGTGTCCCACGTCGTCATCCCAGGTCCCCCTCGCACCTCGTTCCGATGGTCCACCAGTGTGCGTTGACGATTGGTTGGATGTCAAAGTATTCTGGGTCTTCGCCGCGCAGGGGGGTCGGAATGTCCAACAGCTCGAGCACGCTCACCTACCCGCCGGAGGGCTTCGGAGCGCCGAAGGACCGGCAGGGTCACGCCACCGGAGGCAGCGGACTGCCGGCCGGCACCACGGTGTTCTCGGCCGACGACCACATCTCGCTCTCCGAGGACATCTTCTACGAGCGCTTCCCGGCGTCGATGAAGGACCAGGCGCCCCGCGTGCTCTACGAGGACGGCGCATGGACCCTGGCCGTGGGCGGATCCGACAAGGGCTTCCTGCCGAGCGGCTTCACCGAGGTCCTCATGCAGTACGACCCCTGCGCCGGGTCGGCCACCAACGACATGCCGGCCCGGATGGCCGAGCTCGAGTCCGACGGCGTCCACCGCGAACTGGCCTTCCCCAACGCCATGCTCGGCCTCATGGGCTGGCCGGACAAGAAGATCCGCGAGCTCTGCTTCCGCGTCTACAACGAGTACATCGCCGAGCTGCAGGAAGCCTCCGACGGTCGCTTCTACGGCGTCGGCCTCCCGAACTGGTGGGACCCGGAGGGCTGCCGGGCCACGCTCGCCGAGATGAAGGCCCTCGGCATCCGCACCTTCTGGCTGCCGCTCAAGCCGGGCAAGGGCGATGACGGCGCGCCGATCGACTACAACTCGCCGGCCATGTACCCGATCTGGGACGCCTTCGAGGAGTGCGGCCTCCCGGTGTCGCACCACATCGGCGAGTCACCCCTCGGCTCCCCCTGCGCCGACAACAGCGTGATCATCGGCATGGCCCACAACGTGGCGCCGTTCCGCGAGATGTTCGCCCGCTACATCTTCGGCGGGATCCTCGACCGCAACCCCGGCCTGCAGGTGGGCTGGTTCGAGGGCGGCATCAACTGGGTGCCCGCCGCCCTGCAGGACTGCGAGCACCTCTACGCCTCGCTCCAGCACATGGGCGACCACCCCATCCAGAAGCCGGTGGCCGACTACTGGACCGATCACATGTGGGCGTCGTTCATGGTCGACCCGCTCGGCCTCGAGCTCATCGAACGCATCGGCGTCGACAAGGTGATGTGGTCGTCCGACTACCCGCACAACGAGAGCACCTTCGGGTACTCGGAGCAGTCGCTGGCCAGCGTGGTCGAGGCCGTCGGCCCCGACGATGCCGTGAAGCTCGTGAGCACCAACGTGCTCCGCTTCCTCGGGCTCGACGACGGATGAGCGAGCGCAGCGAGACCGTCGATCCGGAAGCCGACGCCCGCCGTTGGGTCCTCTACGAGAAGGACCCCGCCACCAAGATCGCCACCATCACCCTCAACCGGCCCGAGGCGCTGAACGCGCCGACCATCGCCATGCGGCTCCGCTACGCCGACCTGCTGCACCAGGCCAACATCGACGACGACGTCAAGGTGCTCGTCATCCGCGGTGAGGGCGACGACTTCGGCACCGGCCAGGACCTGCCCGAGTTCATGGAGGCCGTGAACTCCGAGGACGGGCTGCTGCGCGAAGTACGGCTCGAGGGCACCGACGTCGTCTACCCGGGCCGCAAGATGTTCCGGCACGGTGCCATCACCACGCAGTCATGGTTCACCGACCCCCGCGGTGGCTGCCGCACCCTCCAGGAGTTCAAGAAGATCTCCATCGTGGAGGTGAAGGGCTACTGCTACGGCTGGCACTTCTACCAAGCCGGCGATGCCGACCTCGTGATCGCATCGGACGACGCCCTCTTCGGCCACGCCGCCTTCCGCTACGCCGGTGCCGCCCCCCGCATGTGGTGGTGGGCCCACTCGATGGGCATGCGGAAGTTCATGGAGATGGTCTTCACGGGCCGTCCCTTCACGGCCGACGAGATGGCCGAGCTCGGCTTCGTGAACAGCGTCGTGCCGCGCGACCAGCTCGAGACCGAGGTGGCCAAGTACGCCAACGCCTGCGCCAACAACCGCTCCACCGACGTGGTCTTCATCCAGAAGACGTTCTTCGAGGTGATGAAGCAGCAGCAGGGCGAGTACATGGGCAGCCTCATCAGCGGGATGCTCGAGTCGATGGCCGGCTACGGCCGGCCCGACGAGCAGCGCGACAACAGCACCAGCGAAGCGATCGAGAAGGGCCTCACCAAGGCCGTGAAGGACTTCGACAGCCGCTTCCCGCCGGAGTGGCGCCTGAGCAAGAAGGGCCGCGCCGCCTCCGAGTGAGGCGCCCCTCGTGATGGCCGCCGTCCCGCCGCTCGACGGCTTCGTCGTCGTCGACCTGTCGAGCGGGATCGCGGGCGGCTACTGCACCAAGCTCCTGGCCGACGGTGGCGCCACCGTGGTGAAGGTGGAGTCGCCGTCGGGTGATCCGCTGCGGCGCTGGTCGGCATCGGGCGCCACGATCCCCGAAGGTGACGACGGCGCGCTGTTCGCGTTCCTGTCGTCGTCGAAGCAGAGCGTGGTGGCCGAGCCATCAGTCGACGACGACCGAGCGCGGGTGGCCGCCCTCCTCGAGGGCGCCGATGCCGTCGTGTGGTCGCCGGGCTCGGCGGTGGCCGACCACCCCGAGCTCGCTCCTGCGGCGCTGGCCGCGGCGTGGCCCCACCTCACCGTCACCGCCATCTCGCCGTTCGGGCTCGACGGTCCATGGGCCGGCCGACCGGCCACCGAGCTCACGCTCCAGGCCTGGTCCGGCGCCATCGTGGGCCTCGGCCGCGGCGCCCCCGACCGTCCGCCGGTGCAGGTGGGCGGCGAGATCGGCGAGTGGTTGGCCGGCAGCCACGCCGCCATCGCCACCCTCGTGGCCCGCACCCGGGCCGAGCAGCACGGAGCTGGTGAGCTCATCGACGTGTCGATGCTCGAGGTGCTCGCCCTCTGCCTCACCTACTGCCCGGTGACCTACCAAGACCTGGTCGGCCGCCCCTTCCGCACCGGGCGCTCGATCGTCACCCCCGGTGTCGAGCAGACGAGCGACGGCCTCGTCGGCCTCGGCGTCGGCACCGGTCAGCAGTGGCTCGACTTCTGCGTGATGGTCGACCACCCCGAGTGGATGGAGGACCGGAAGCTCTTCGCCAACCGGGGCCACCTGCGGGGTGACATCGCGGCCTGGATGGCCGAGCGCACCACGGCCGAGGTGCTCGACACCGCCGGTGCCTTCCGCATCCCCCACGCGCCGATCGGCAACGGGGCCACCATCCCCGGCACCGACCACTTCGTGGAGCGGCGGTCGCTGGTGCCGAACCCCCGGGATGGCTTCCTCGAGCCCGATCGCCCCTGGCGCTTCGAGCCACCGCTGCTGCCCGCGGCGACGGCCGCGCCTCGCCTCGGCGAGCACGGTGACGGGTCGCGGTCCCGCCGCACCGACGCCCACGTCGCGCCGAGCGCCGGCGGCGAGCTGCCCTTCGAAGGCCTGCGGGTCCTCGACCTCACGTCGTTCTGGGCCGGGCCCCTCGCGACCCACCTGCTGGCCATGCAGGGCGCCGAGGTGATCCACGTCGAGTCGACGGCTCGGCCCGACGGCACCCGGCTCCTCGCCGGTCTGCGGTTCTCCGAGCCCGACTGGTGGGAGCGCTCCGGCATCTTCACCGGGCTCAACGCCAACAAGCTGGGCGTCACCCTCGACCTGAGCAAGGACGAGGGCCGCGAGGTGCTGCGCCGGTTGCTGGCCACCTGCGACGTGGTCGTCGAGAACAACACGCCGCGCGTGCTCGACCAGCTCGGGTTCGACGTCGACACCATCCGGTCGATCCGTCCCGACGCCGTGATCGTGCGCATGCCCGGCTTCGGGCTCGACGGGCCGTGGCGGGACAACCCGGCCTTCGCCTTCGTGATCGAGGACGCCGCCGGCCTCACCTGGCGCACCGGGCATCCCGACCAGAGCCCGGTGTCGCCGTACTGCGTGGGCGACTCCAACGCCGGCACCCACGCGCTCGTCGGCCTGCTCCTCGCCCTCGAGCACCGTCGCCGCACCGGCGAGGGCGTGCTGGTCGAGGCGTCGATGGTCGACGCCGCCCTCAACGTGGGTGCCGAGCAGCTCGTGGAGCACTCGGCCTACGGCAACCTCCTCGGCCGCGACGGCAACCGTGGTCCGGGCGCGGCGCCGCAGAACCTCTACCGCAGCGCCGACGTGGGCGGCGACGGCGAGCGCGACGCGTGGGTGGCCATCGCGGTCGCCACCGACGAGCAGTGGCTCGCGCTGCGCTCAGCGCTGGGCTCGCCGGACTGGGCGATGGATCCGTTGCTCACCACCGTCGACGGTCGCCGGACCCGGCACGATGAGCTCGACGAGCACCTGGCCGCGTGGTGCGACGAGCGCAAGGGCGACGAGATCGTCGACACCCTGTGGCCGGCCGGTGTACCGGTGGCCAAGGTGGTGCAGCCCCACGAGCAGGCCGAGCTCCCGCAGCTCCAGGCCCGGGGGTTCTTCGAGTACGTCGAGCGTTCCGCCTCGGGGTCGGCCCGGCACAGCACCGTGCCCTACCGCTCGTCGCGCGGACCGGCCCGCTGGCACCGCCGCCCGGCTCCGTTGCTCGGCGAGCACACCGACGAGGTGCTGCGCAGTGTCGGTGTCACCGACGACGAGCTGGCCGCCCTCTACGAGGGCGGCGTGGTGGGCCGCGTGCCCGACGCCGCCAAGGCTGCGAGGTAGGCCGACCGATGGCGACCCACCACCCGTACGACCCCGTCGAAGCCTCCCGCCAGCGGTGGATCGAGGAAGGCTGGGGCGACGCCGCCGACGGCATGGCCGCGGTGGCGTCGGTGATGCGCGCCGAGCAGATCTTCCTCGGACGGGCCACCACCATCCTGCGGCCGCTCGGCCTCACCTTCGCCCGCTACCAGGTGCTCGGCATGCTCCGCTGGACCGGCCCCATCACCCTCGGTGCCGTCGGTCGGGGCCTCTGGATCACGCCGGGCACCGTCACCAGCTCGGTCGACCGCCTGGAGGCCGCCGACCTGTGCCGCCGGGTCCCGCACGCCACCGACGCCCGGGTCACCCTCGTCGAGATCACGGCCAAGGGCCGGCAGGTCTTCGACCGGGCCGTCGAGCGCCTCAACGCCGAACTGTTCGGCACCGTCGAGCTCAGCCCCGCCGAGCTCGACCTCCTCATCTCGCTCATCGGCAAGCTCCGCGCTGCCGAGGGTGACGACGTGACCGTCAACACCAGCACCCCGATCACAGGAGCCACTCGTGGTTGAGCTCAAGTACGACCCCTACGACGTGATGATCAACGCCGATCCCTACCCGGCGTGGAAGCGTCTGCGGGACGAGGCCCCGCTCTACTACGACGAGGAGCACAACTTCTACGCCCTCAGCCGCCACGAGGACCTCGAGCGGGCCCTCGTGAACTGGGAGCAGTTCTCCTCGGCCCGAGGCGCGATCGTCGAGCTCATCCAGGCCGGGATCGAGTTCCCGCCCGGCATCCTCCTGTTCGAGGACCCGCCCATCCACACCATGCACCGGGGCCTGCTGTCCCGGGTGTTCACGCCCAAGAAGATGAACGCCCTCGAGCCGCAGATCCGGGCCTTCTGCGAGCAGAGCCTCGACCCGCTGGTGGGGGAGGAGGGCTTCGACTTCATCGCCGACCTCGGCGCCCAGATGCCGATGAAGGTGATCGGCATGCTCCTCGGCATCCCCGAGCAGGACCAGGCGGCCATCCGGGACCAGGCCGACCGCAACCTGCGCGTGAAGGAGGGCGAGAAGATGCACGCCGGCGAGGAACGCCTCGACATCGGTGGCGACTCGTTCGACGAGTACATCGAGTGGCGGTCGAAGCACCCGTCCGACGACCTCATGACCGAGCTGCTCACGGCGGAGTTCGAGGACGAGACGGGCACGGTGCGCACGCTCACCCGGGAGGAGGTGCTCACCTACACCGCCGTGCTGGCGGGGGCGGGCAACGAGACCACCACCCGCCTCATCGGCTGGGCCGGCAAGGTGCTGTCCGACTACCCCGACGAGCGTCGCAAGCTGGCCGCCGACCCGTCGCTCATCCCGAGCGCCATCGAGGAGCTCCTGCGCTTCGAGCCGCCGGCGCCCCACGTGGCCCGTTACGTCACCAAGGACGTGGAGTACTACGGCCAGACGGTGCCCGAGGGCAGCGTGATGCTGATGCTCAACGGCTCCGGCAACCGTGACGACCGCAAGTTCCCCGACGGCGATTCGTTCCAGGCGGCCCGCAACCCCAAGGGCCACCTGTCGTTCGGCTTCGGCCTCCACTTCTGCCTCGGCGCCGCGCTGGCTCGTCTCGAGGGTCGCGTGGCGTTGGAAGAGGTCCTCAAGCGCTTCCCCGACTGGACGGCCAAGCTCGACGAAGCCCGCCTCTCGCCCACCAGCACCGTGAGGGGCTGGGAGCAGATGCCCGTCACCGTGCCGTAGCTAGGAGTTGGCGACGTCGAGGAGGACGTCAGCGTGGCAGGGGCCGTCGAGGGGGCACCAGCAGGCGAGGTCGTGGCCGGCCAGCTCGGCTCGGATCTCGTCGAGCGGCGGGTAGGCGTCGGCCTCCGTCGGGTGGGCGCCTTCGAACATCCGGCGGAAGTCGTCCACCGCCAACCGTCGACGTTCACCTTTTGGAAGCTCTGACGGGTAGTCGTCGAACGAGAACGGGTTGCCCCATCGCGACGGACGCGAGACGACGATGACCCCGGCCGGCTTCCGCCAACCCTTGCTGCGCCGCAGCTGGATGCGCTGAGGCCGAGCGATCAGACGCGCTCGATGATGATGGCGGGGGCCATGCCGCCGCCGGCGCACATGGTGACCAGGCCGACCTGCTTGTCCTGACGCTCGAGCTCGTCGAGGACGGTGCCGATGAGGATGGCGCCGGTGGCACCGATCGGGTGACCCAGGGCCATGGCGCCGCCGTTGACGTTGACCTTGGTGCGGTCGAGGTCGAGGTCCCGCATGAACTTCTCGGAGACGACGGCGAAGGCCTCGTTGATCTCGAACAGGTCGATGTCGTCGACGGTCATGCCGGCCCGCTTCAGGATCTTGCGGGTCGACGGCACCGGAGCGTTGAGCATGAGCGTGGGGTCGTCGCCCATGTTGCCGCCGGCTACCACGCGGGCTCGGGGCTTGAGGCCGTGGGCCTTCACGTAGTCACCGCTGGCGTAGAGCACAGCGCCGGCGCCGTCGACCACGCCCGACGAGTTGCCGGCGTGGTGGACGTGCTCGATCTCGAGGCCCGGGTAGCGCTGGTGGATCAGCTCCCGGAAGGTCGGCATGCCTTCCTGGTGGCGGTAGTCGGCGATGGCCGGGAAGCTCGGCGCCAGCTGGGCCAGCGACTCCACCGTTGTCTGCGGGCGGGGGAACTCCTCGTGGTCGAGGGCCACGGTGCCGTCGAGGTTGAGCACGGGGATGAGGCTGCGATCGAAGCGGCCTTCCTTGATGGCGATGTCGGCCCGGCGCTGCGACTCGGCGGCCTGGGCGTCGAGCTCCTCGCGGGAGATCTTCTCGAGGGAGGCGATGGCGTCGGCGCACACGCCCTGGTGCGACTGCGGGTGCAGCTCCTGGAGGTGGGCGTTGCCGGCGCCCATCGGCATCATCCCCTTCTTGGGGAGCGACATCATCTCGGTGCCGCCGCCGACCACGAGGTCCTCCTGGCCGGCCATCACCATGGCGGCGGCGAAGTTGTTGGCCGTGATGCCGGAACCGCAGAAGCGGTCGAGGGTGACGCCGCTGGCGCGCACGTCGTAGCCGGCGTCGAGGGCCGCCATCCGACCGAGGTCGCCGCCCTGCTCGCTCATCTGGGCGCTGGTGCCCCAGATCACGTCGTCGACGTCGGCGGTGTCGAACCCGTTGCGGTCGACGAGCGCACGGAGCACCGTGGCGCCGAGGTGCTGCGGGTGCAGGTGGGCGAGGGCCCCCTTGCCCTGCTTGCCGATCCCGCGGGGGGTGCGGCAGGCATCGATGATGAAGGCGTCAGCCATGGGGAGGTCCTCGTTCGTCTCGCCGGATGCAATCGGCGAGCAGTCTCCCGCGACCGGCGCTCGGTGAGGAATTCGAGCTGGTCAGGCGGGCTGCGCGGCGACCTGAGCCCCTGGTTCGGGCAGCCGGGCCTTCATGTCGGTGGGGCGGGTGCGATCGAGCTCGAACAGGACCTTGCCCTGTTGGACCACGCCGTCGAGCCCGTCGTCCCGGAGGATCTGCGGCACGTCGACGGCGAGGTCGACCGCCCGCCGGACGGTGCCCCGGTGGTTCCAGACGAACCCGGCCACGGTGAGGAACCCCAGCTGCGGGATGAAGCGACGGACGATGCGCATGTCGCCCCTGTTCCCCGCCGACCTCGGGCGTCAACCGCCGAGCGCGCGCTGTCTGCCGGCCGACCGTTGCGGGGAAGTGGCAGGCATGGCGACGATGACCCGACCCGGCACCGAGGTGACGCACCTCGAGCCGTGCGGGCGGCCGAGCTGCGGGCGCCGGTTGCGGTTCGTCTACGACGAGCGTGCCCTTGCCGAGCTCGCCGAGCACCGGTCGTTGTCGGTCCGAGCCGAGTGCCCCCGCTGCAGGTCACCGCAGCACGTGCTGGTCACCGCCGACGGCGCCGTGTCCGGGCCCTGGCTGGCCACGCACTGAGCCGCCTGGCCGTACCTAGCGAGGCAGGCCGAGCACGTGCTCGGCGACGATGTTGCGCTGGATCTGCGACGTGCCGCCGGCGATCGTGGCCGCGAAGGTGCCGAAGTAGAGGCCGATCCAGCTGTTGGTCCAGTTGTCCAGGTTGAGCGGCTCCAATGGGGCGCTGCGGACGGTGGGATCGAGGGCGTCGGGACCGAGGGCCTCCACCACGTGGAGGGTGGCCCGCTGCGAGGCCTCGCTGCCCATCAGCTTGAGGATCGACTGCTCGGCCGGGACCATCCCCTTCTGGACCTTGGCCAGCACCCCGTGGCCGAGCACCCGGAGGGTGAAGGCGTCGGTGACGAGCTGGCCGAACCAGTCGAGCACGTAGCTGTCGTCGAGGTGCCGCTCGAGGAGGGCGCCTCCGCCGCGGGTGATCAGGTCGTCGAGGCGCTCGGCGTAGCCCAGCCAGAGCATGGCCCGCTCGTGGCCCAGGGATCCGGTGGCGACGCGCCAGCCCTCGTTGAGCTCGCCGACCAGGTTCTCGGCCGGCACCACGACGTCGTCGAAGAACACCTCGTTGAAGTCGAGCTCGTCGGGCCCCTGGAGCGAACCGAACGGGCGACGGGTCACCCCGGGCGTGTCGGTGGGGATGAGCAGGCAGCTGATGCCCTTGTGCTTGGGAGCGTCGGGATCGGTGCGCACGAAGGCGAAGATCACGTCCGAGTCGTGGGCCCCCGAGGTCCACACCTTCTGACCGTTGACGATGAACCGGTCGCCGTCGAGCACGGCCCGGGTGCGGAGGCCGGCGAGGTCGGATCCGGCGTCGGGCTCGCTCATCCCGAGCGCAGCGGTGATCTCGGCCCGGAGGATCGGCAGGGCCCAGCGCTGCTTCTGCTCCTCGGTGCCGAAGGCGAGGATCGACGGGACGATGATCGACAGCCCTTGAGGGTTGAAGGTCTGGTAGATCCGGCGCCGCCCGAGCTCCTCCTGGTGGACGAACTGCTCGAGCACCGACGCGTTGCGACCGCCGTACTCCGGCGGGTTGCCGGGCACGAGCCACCCGGCGTCGAACATCTTCCGCTGCCAGCGACGCGCCCACCCGGGGGTGTGCGAGCTGGAGCGTGATCGTTCGGTGGTCTCCTCGGGTGCGGGGGCGTTGGCGTCGAGCCATTCGCCCAGCTCCTGGCGGAACGCCTCGCTCGACTCGTCGAACGGGAGGTCGAGGGGCGGCTCGCCGGCCGCCACCTTGTCGAGCACCTGGCGGCTCAGCGTGCACCGGTGGTGGTGGGCCGAGCCCAGCAGCATGTCGCCGGCCTTGGCCCGGCGGACGAACAGCTGCACGTCGTTCTCCCACGTGTAGCCGAGCCCGCCGAACAGCTGGATGCCGTGCTGGGTGGCCACCCGCTGGGCGTCACCGGCGGCAGCCTTGGCGAGCGAGGCCGCCATCACGGCGTGGTCGTCGCCCTGCTCGAGGAGGAGGGCGGCCAGGTGCACCGCAGCCCGCCCCCGCGAGATGGCCAGGTAGACGTCGCACGCCATGTGCTTCACGGCCTGGAAGGACCCGATCGGCACGCCGAACTGGTGGCGCTGCTTGATGTGGGCGAGCACCAGGTCGAAGGCCCGCTGTGACGCGCCGACCATCGTGGCCGACAGGGTCAGCAGGGCCTCGGCCCTGGCCCGGTCGATGCCGGCGGCGACCTCGGGCCCGACTGCGGCTCGCTCGGCGGGGACCGCCACCCCGTCGAAGCGGACCGTGGCGATGTGGAGGCTGGCGTCGATGGTGGTCTGCCGCTCGGCACTCACCGCACCGGCCGGAACCAGGAACACGCCGAGGGCGCTGGAGCCGTCGATCGTCGCCACCACGGCCAGCTCCTCGGCCCGGTCGCCGTCGAGCACGTTGGCGACGGTGCCGTCGAGCACCCACCCGTCGCCCTGGGCGTGGGCGGTGATGCCGGCCTCGACGACGGCGGCACCGGAGCTGCCGTGGGCGATGGCGTGGAGCCGGTCGTCACGGGCGCCGCCGGTGAAGGCCTCCCGCACGAGGGGCAGGTGCTGGCCGGCGGTGCCGAGCAGGGGCGACGGGTCGAGGGCGCCCCCGAGCTCCTCGAGCACCACGGCCAGTTCCACCGGGCCGGCCCCGCTGCCACCGTTGGCCTCGGGCACGGTGAGCCCGGGCCATTCGAGGGCGAGGAGGGAGGTCCACACCGGTGTGGTGTCGATGTCGTGCTCCACCACCTGGCGGACGAACGACGGGGCCAGCTCCTTGGCCGCCACCTCGCGGGCGATGCGCTGCAGCTCGATCTGCACCTCGGTGAGCTCGAAGTCCATTGGGGTCAGGTGTCCTTGCTGAGCATGCGGTCGAGGTTGGCCCGGAGCTCGGGAGAGGTGAACGAGCGGTCCTCGGCGCTCATGGCGAAGTCGAGGGTGGCGAGTACCGCCCGCTCGAGGTGGAGGTTGAGGATGCGCTTGGTGTCCTCGGTGGCCCGCTGCGGGAGCTTGGCGATCCGCTGGGCGCAGGCCATGGCCTGGTCGAGCACCTCGTGGTCGGGCACGACGTGGTTGACGAGGCCGATGGCAGCGGCCCGCTCGGCCGGGATGCGGTCGCCGGTGAGGGCGTACTCCTTGGCCAGCTGCAGGCTGGTCAGCAGCGGCCAGGTGATCGGCCCGCCGTCGGCGGCCACCAGGCCGATGAGCACGTGGGGGTCGGCCAGGTGGGCCGACTGCGCCATGAACACGATGTCGGAGAGTGCCACGAGGCTGCAGCCGAGCCCGACGGCGGGCCCGTTGACCGCCGCGACCACCGGCACCCGGCAGGCGATCATCCCCTTCACGATCTGCTGGCCGTGGACGAGGGTCTGCTTGCGCAGGGCGGCGTCGCGGCTGAGCTCGTCGATGTAGCCGAAGTCGCCGCCGGCCGAGAACGCCCGACCGTTGCCGGTGAGCACCGCCGCCCGGGCGTCGGCGTCGGCGTCGAGGCGCGGCCACAGCTCGGCGAGGGCCTCGTGGAGCTCGTGGTTGGTGGCGTTGAGCTCGTCGGGCCGGTTGAGCCGCACGATCCGCACGGGCCCGTCGGACTCGACGAGGACGACATCGTTCATGTGGGCAGCCCCAGGATCCGGGTGGCGACGAGGTTGCGTTGGATCTGTGAGGTGCCGCCCATGACGCTCTGGGCCCGGCTGTAGAGGTACGTCTTCAGCCACGTGTCGTCGGCGCCGGCATGTCCCGTGCCCCCGACGGACAC
>JALYWQ010000272.1 GCA_030852625.1 Actinomycetota bacterium | reverse complement strand
GTGCAGGTAGGGGAACGCGTCGACGCGGGTAGACCCGAAGCATGATCACCGTTCGGAACGCAGAAGATCGCGGCCGCTACGAGGCGCTCGAGGACGGCGAGCTCATCGCCGTCGCCGACTACCGGATCAACGGCGACACCGTGGTCTTCCCGCACACGGTCGTCGTCCCCTCCCGCCGCGGCGAAGGCATCGGCGAGCAGCTCGTCCAGGGAGCACTCGACGACGTGCGGCAGTCGGGCCGGAAGGTCGTCCCGGCCTGCTGGTTCGTGGCCGAGTTCCTCGAGCTGCACCCCGAGTACGCCGACCTCGCCGCCTGACGCCCGCCACCGAACCCAGCGGTCATCCGTGGTGGCACGGATGTGCTCCTCGGCGTTAACGGTGATGATGCGGTGGACGGCGGTGGCGGTGTTCGCCTGGCCGGGGAGGAGCAGACGATGGACGGCGCAACGGCACTCGAGCGGGCCTACGGACACCTCACCACCACGGTGGGCAAGGTGCCGGCGGACGGGCTCAGCACGGCCTCGGCGTGTGCGGGTTGGGACCTACGGGACCTCCTCAACCACGTGCTGGGAGCGGGGTGGATGTTCACCAAGGCCAACCAGGGTGAGACTGGCGTCCTCGAGGACGCCGGAGACCTCGTGCGCGACGATCACGTCACGGCCTGTGCCGACCTCGCCGCCGCCAACGTCGCAGCATGGCGCACGCCCGACGCCCTCGTCGGCGAGCGGAGCTACCCCTTCGGCACCTTCCCGGCCCCGGTAGCACTGATGCTCAACGTCGGGGAGATCGCCGTCCACGCGTGGGACGTCGCCAAGGCCACCGGCCAGCCCGCCACGATCGACCCCGAGGTCGCGGGCCTGCTCCTCGACTTCTACCAGGGGATGCCCCTCGACGGGTTCCGGGAGCACGGTGCGTTCGGACCCGAGGTCCCCGTGGACGAGTCCGCGCCGGTCGCCGATCGGATGCTGGGCCTCCTCGGCTTCCAACCCTGACCCGCCCAGCTCGCTGACAGCCGGTTGCGTCCGGGCCGGCCTGCTGTGGTCCGATGGAGCTCCCCATGTCGCTCCACGACCTGCTGCAGGCGTTCGCCACCGTCTTCCCGGCCGAGTTGCCGGACAAGACGATGATCGCCACGATCATCCTCGTCACCCGCTACCGGCGGCCGTTGTGGGTGTGGGCCGGTGCGGTGAGCGCCTTCGCCGTCCACGTGGTGGTGGCGGTCGCGGCCGGGAGCCTCATCGGCCTGCTCCCCGACACGGTGGTGAAGCTGGTCGTCACCGCGCTGTTCCTCACCGGGGCGGTGCTGCTCTTCCGAGCCGCCCGCCAGGCGGAGGACGACGACGATCCGGATGACGAGGCCCCCGCCACCTCGGCCACGGTCAAGGCCACGGTCGTGGGGAGCTTCGGGCTGGTCGTGCTGGCCGAGTGGGGCGACCTCACCCAGCTGGCCACCGCCAGCCTGGCTGCCGACAGCAGCTCACCGGTGTCGACCGGCATCGGCGCGCTGTTGGCACTGGCGTCGGTGGCCGGGATCGCCGCCACGTTCGGACGTCAACTGGTCGCCCGGGTGCCGATCCACAAGGTCAACTACGTCGGCGCCGCGGTGTTCGCCGGCCTGGCCCTCTGGACCCTGATCGAGCTCGTCACCTCGTAACAGGTCTGAGCCTCAGAGCTCCATGAAGTAGTAGTAGGCCCGGTCACCGGTGTCGGGGTCGACACCGTGGAAGCCGTGCCGTTCGTAGAACCGCTGGGCGTCCACGTCGGGGGCATCCACGTTGATCTCGACGAGGTCGACACCTCGCTCCCGAGCGGTGACGAGCAGGAGGTCGATCATGGCGGCGCCGATCCCCCCGCCCCGCAGCTCCGGGGCGACGTAGAGCTCGTCGAGCAACGCCACCTGGCCCTCGTACCAGACGTTGGTGCGAAGGGTGATCAGTCCGACGGCCACGGCCGGTTCGCCGGCGAGCAGCGCGAAGGTGCCATCACCGGCGAGCAGCTCCCGCAGCCGGAGCGCGAGGAACGCCACTCCGGGGGAGGGCGTGTCGTACTCGGTGTTGAAGTCGTGGAGGAGACGGGCGATCTCCTCGGCGTCGTCGACGGTAGCCACCCGGGGTTCCATCGGCCCCACGCTACGGAGCGCCGTGAGGTACAACGAAGGATGGACGATGCGCTGGACATGACCGGGAAGGTGGTCCTGGTCACCGGCGGCACCAAGGGGGTGGGCCGCGGCATCGCCGAGACCTTCCTCGCCCACGGTGCCGAGGTGATGGTGTGCGGGCGGAGCGAGCCCGACGACCTGCCCGCCGCCGATGGTCGCACGGCGAGGTTCACCAGCGCCGACGTGCGCGAGGTGAACCAGGTGGCCTCACTCATCGCCGCCACCCTCGACGCCTTCGGGTCCCTCGACGTCGCCATCAACAACGCCGGGGGCACCCCGCCGGCGTTCGTGGCCGGGACGTCGCCGCGATTCCTCACGTCGATCATCACCCTCAACCTCATCGCCCCCCTCTACGTCGCCCAGCAGGCCAACGACGTGATGCAGCAGCAGGAGGGTGGCGGATCGATCATCAACATCGCGTCGGTCAACGGCATGAGCCCGGCGCCCGGGGTGGCGGCCTACGGCGCGGCCAAAGCCGGCCTGATCAACCTCACGCAGTCGTTGGCCATCGAGTTCGCCCCGAAGGTGCGGGTGAACGCCGTGACCGCGGGGATCATCGGCACGCCGGAGATCTTCGCCACCCACTACGACAATGACGAGGCCCGCATCGCAGCGATGCATGCCGGGGTGCCGACCGGTCGGATGTCGACCCCCGCCGACGTCGGCGCGTCCTGCCTGTTCCTGGCCTCGAGCCTGGCCGCCAACGTCGCCGGCGCCAACCTCCTGGTCCACGGCGGCAGCGAACCCCCCGGCACGCTCCCCCAGCGGCCCTCGTCGGGCTGAGGTCTAGACCCCCAGCGTCGCCACCGCAGGCGTGACGACCCGGCCGTCGAGGAGCTCGATGACCTGATCGGCGACCTCGGTGATGAAGTCGTGGTCGTGATCGACCACCACGACCGCCGCTCCGCGGTCGGCGAGCCGGCGCACGAGGGCGGCGATGGCGGGCACCTCGGCGGCCGCCACGCCGGAGGTCGGCTCGTCGAGGAGGAGGACCCGGGGTTCGTGGGCCGCCGCCATGTGGAGCTCGAGCCGGCGCCGTAGCCCCGTGGAGAGATTCCCGCTCGGCGTGTCCAGCCACTCGAGGAGCCCGGCCTCGGCAGCGAGGAGCTCGGCCCGGAGCCGCACGTCGGTCTCGGCCGCCACCGCGACGGGCACCCCGAGCGCGGCCACGGCGAAGCTGCGGGGAAGGACGCTCCGGTCCTGGGCCAGCGCCAGGCACTCGCGCACCGACAGGGCGTCGAGGCCTGACCCGGCCTGGAAGCTCCGCCCCAATCCCTGTCGAGCTCGAGCGGCGGGCGTCGCTCCCCCCACGTCGTGGCCCGAGATCCGCACGTCGCCGGCGTGGTCGACGTAGCCGGCGACGGCGTCGAGCAGCGTCGTCTTGCCGGCCCCGTTCCCGCCGACGACGCCGAGCACCGCACCAACCGGTACAGCCAGCGAGACCCCCTCCAGCACCCGAACCGATCCGTACGCCACCGACACGTCGACCACTTCGAGCGCCGCGCCTCGTGCCGGGAGGTCGGCCGGACGAACGCGGGCACCTGCTGGGCGCGTGTTGGGATCGGTGAGGCCAGCCCGAGGATCGTCGAGGAGGTCGGCGACGGGCCCGTCGTACCGGACCTCACCTCGCTCGAGGAACACGGCCCGGTCGGCCACGCCGGCGAGGTGGTCGAGGCGCTGGTCGACGACGACGATCGTGCAGCCGGCGTCGCGGAACCGCACGAGCGCGCCGACGAGCTCGTCGAGCACCTGCGGGGCCAGGCCGAGCGACAGCTCGTCGACGAGGAGCAGCTCGGGCTGCCGCAGTGCGGCCAGCGCGAACGCGAGGAGGTGGCGTTCACCGCCCGACAG
>JALYWQ010000256.1 GCA_030852625.1 Actinomycetota bacterium | reverse complement strand
GCCGCCCTCCCCGGGCTCGTCGTCGGCAACCTGGCCCTGCAGTCGTTCATCCGGCAGCGGTCCTGGAAGCGGTGGGCGGCCCACCAGCTGGTGTTCTGGGGGTGCATCCTCGCCGCGCTCGTCACGTTCCCGCTCGTCTTCGGGCTCCTCCACTTCGAATCGGTGGGCCAGAACGGACGGGAGTACCGCACCGTCGTCGGCGAGATCGGCACCTTCAGCTTCGACAGTCGCAGCGTCTTCGGATGGGTCACCTTCCACCTCCTCGACATCTCGGCCGTGCTGGTCCTCGCGGGCGTGTTCCTGTTCCTGGGCCGTCGACTCCGCGACCCCGGCGCGCTGGCCGTCGAGCGCTCCAACGACTTCCTCGCCCTGGCGGGCCTGTTCGCGGTATCGGTCACCGGTCTCGCGCTGACGGCCTCGAACCTGTGGATGGAGGGTCGTTTCTACGTCTTCCTCAACACCCTGCACGCGCTCACCGTGATCCTCGGCCTGCTCTACATCCCGTTCGGCAAGCTGTTCCACATCTTCCAGCGGCCGGCCAACCTCGGCGTGGAGTACTACAAACGTGAAGGGGCGTCGGGCCCGCAGCAGGTGTGCGCCCGGTGTGGCGACGAGTTCGCCTCACGGCTCCAGATGAGCGATCTGAAGGACGTGCTCCCGCAGGTTGGCTTCGACTACACGCTCCCCGGCGGGACGGGGAACTACCAGGATCGCTGCCCCCGTTGCCGTCGAGCGCTGGTGGCGCTGGCCCAATCGCGGGCCGTAGGAGGTTTCGGCTGATGGCCCGTTACCCGACCAGCGAGGCCGAGCTCGTCGAACGGTTCGGCCCGCACCTCAACCAGACGCCGCCGGGCGGGTGGAACGCCGACCTGGAGGTCGACCGGGAGGTCAAGACCCATTGCTGCTTCTGCGGACAGCAGTGCGGGATCGTGCTGAAGGTCAAGGACGACGAGGTGGTCGGCTTCGAGCCCTGGTACGAGTTCCCGTTCAACGAGGGCAAGCTCTGCCCGAAGGGCGTGAAGCGCTACCTGCAGAACGCCCATCCGGACCGCTTGCTCGAGCCCCTCGAACGTGATCCCGGCGCGGCAGCCGGGTTCCGCCCGGTGTCCTGGGATCACGCCCTCGATCGCACGACGCGGGAGATCCGGCGCATCCAGGCCGAGTACGGCGACGACGCGTTCGCCATGCTCTCCGGCGTCTCGCTCGACAACGAGAAGTCGTACCTGGTGGGCAAGTTCGCCCGGCTGGCGCTACGCACGGCGAACCTCGACTACAACGGCCGACTCTGCATGGTGTCGGCCGGAGTCGCCAACAAGCGGGCCCTCGGCATCGACCGGGCGTCGAACCCCTGGAGCGACATCCCGCTCGCCGAGGTGGTCTTCGTCATCGGCGCCAACATCGCCGAATGCGCCCCGATCACCACCTCGTGGATCTGGCGGGCCCGGGACAACGGGGCCAAGCTCATCGTCGCGGACCCTCGGGTGACACCGACCGCTCGCACTGCGGACCTCTTCCTCGGGCTGCGCCCGGGCTCCGACTCGGCGCTGCTCGGTGCCATGCTCCACGTGATCATCGAGCGGGACTGGGTCGACCACGACTTCATCCGGGACCACACCACGGGGTTCGAGGAGGCGGCCGCCGCCGTCGCCGACCACACACCGAAATGGGCGGCGGAGATCACGGGCATCCCCGCCGCCCGGATCGAGCAGGCGGCGGAGTGGTGGGCCACCTCGCGCACCGGGATGCTCCTGCACGCCCGCGGGCTCGAACACCAGTCGAAGGGCGTCGAAAACGTCTGGGCCGCCATCAACCTCGGGTTGGCCACCGGCAAGTACGGCAAGCCCGGCTGCGGCGTCACCACGATCACCGGGCAGGGCAACGGGCAGGGTGGCCGCGAGCACGGTCACAAGTGCGACCAGCTCCCCGGCAACCGCGACATCACCAACCCCGAGCACCGGGCCTACATCGCGTCGGTGTGGGGCTGCGGCGTCGATGACATCCCGGGCAAGGGCCTCACGGCCCAGGAGATCGTGGAGGCCATCCACCGGGGGGAGATCAAGGGCCTCTTGTCGATCTGCTTCAACCCCGTCGTGTCCCTCCCCGACACCGCCTTCACCAAGGAGGCGCTCGACAAGCTCGAGTACTACGCGGTCATCGACTTCTTCCTCTCGGAGACGGCCTTCCACGCCGACGTCGTGCTTCCCGGCTCGCTCCACGAGGAGGACGAAGGGACCTCGACGAGCGTCGAGGGCCGGGTCATCAAGCTGAACCCGTCGAAGAAGCCACCGGGGCGAGCCCGGCTCGACTGGGAGATCCTCTGCGATCTCGCCGACCGGCTCGATGCCGGGCAGTACTTCGGGTACGGCAGCGCCGAGGAGATCTTCGAGGAGCTGCGGGTGGCATCGAAGGGCGGCAGCGCCGACTACGCCGGGATCACCTGGGATCGCATCGAGCGGGAGCTGGGTGTGTTCTGGCCCTGCCCGACCGAGGACCACCCCGGCACCGAACGGCTCTTCGAAGGCGGGCGCTTCTACACCGACGACGGCCGGGGACGGTTCAACGCCGTGCGCTACCGTCCGCCGGCGGAGGAGATCGACGCCGACTACCCCGTGTGGCTCACCACCGGGCGTGTCGTGTCCCAGTACCTGTCCGGCACCCAGACGCGCCGGATCGGCCCGCTGGTGGCGCAGTACCCGGAGCCCCTCTGTGAGCTGCACCCCCGCCTCGCCGAACAGCACGACATCGACACCGGTGACCTCGTGCGGGTGACGTCGCGCCGCGGATCGATGACGCTGCCGGCCAAGGTGGTCGCCACGATCCGGCCCGACACCATCTTCATCCCGTACCACTGGGCGGGGGATCGGGCCGCCAACCAGCTCACGAACCGGGCCCTCGACCCGCTCTCGAAGATCCCCGAGTACAAGGTGTCGGCGGTGCGCATCGAACGGGCTGGGCCAGCGGGAACTGCAGTGGTCGACGAGCGCGACCTCGACCTGTCGGGGGGCGAGGGCCGGTGACGGTCGTGACGGTGCCGGTGTCGATCGGCGTGAAGCGGAGCCCGGCCACCGAACCGCAGGCCGGCGCGTTCGGCAACAGCATCTTCGTGATCGACCAGAGCCGCTGCATCGGTTGCCGGGCGTGCGTGCAGGCGTGCGAGGAGTGCGGCACGCACCGCGGCACCACGATGATCCACCTCGATGAGATCGACCGGGCCGCGACCACGCAGACCGCGCCGATGGTGTGCATGCACTGCGAGGACCCGACCTGCGCCGAGGTGTGCCCCGCCGATGCCATCAAGCAGAACGAGGACGGCGTGGTGCAGTCCTCGTTGAAGCCGCGTTGCATCGGTTGCTCCAACTGCGTGCTGGCCTGCCCCTTCGGTGTCCCCAAGTACGTGTCGGCCTACGACCAGATGATGAAGTGCGACATGTGCTACGACCGCACGAGCGTCGGCCAGAAGCCGATGTGCGCGTCGGTGTGTCCGAGCGAAGCGCTCTGGTTCGGCACCCCGGAGGAGTTCGCGGCGAACCGCACCGGCACGTTGGTCAACGAGTGGTGGTTCGGCAACCAGTACGTCGCCACCAAGGTTCGCTCGGTGGCCCACGCGGCGGGTGCCATCGACGTGGCCGCCGCCGACGGCGCCCGGCCTTGGCAGGACGATCCGTTCGGGCTCGACGAGGGAGGTGGCGACGGATGACCACCGAGGTGCCCGTGCCCGAGCCGGTGTGGCGGCAGGACTTCCCGCTCACCTCGGCGGGCGAGGACGAGGTCACCAGGCGGGCGTTCGTCCGCTACCTCGTGCTCGCCTCCGGCGGGTTCGCGGCCGGCAACGTGGGGGTGGCTCTCTGGTCGTCGCTGCGCTCCGTCAACACGGGCGACCCCCGGCCGATCGTCGCCCTCGACGAGGTGGCTGAAGGCACCGCCCACCTCTTCGACTACCCCACGAAGGCCGACCCTGCCATCCTCGTGCACCTCCCGGGCGGTCAGCTGCGGGCCTTCTCGCAGAAGTGCACCCACCTCGGCTGCGTCGTGTACTTCGAGCCTGACAAGGGAGAGATGGAGTGCCCGTGCCACGAGGGGCACTTCGATGCCAGTACCGGCGCGGTGCTGTCCGGGCCGCCGCAGCGTCCGTTGGGTCGCATCGACCTCGAGGTGCGCGACGGCACCATCTGGGCACTGGGAGCCACCCACGGCGACGGGGACGAGCACCCGTGACCGAGCGGATCCCGCCCCACCCCGCGCCGCGGCTGCCGCGCGCTCGACGGGAGGTCCCGGCCGCCCTCGGCGCCTTCGTGGTGGTGCTGCTCACGCTGCAGCTCTTCCTCCTCACCGTGGCCCTCGACGCCTTCCACGCCGGCGACGACAGCCTGGCCTGGGTCACCGCGGTGCTCTCCGTCGTCCTGGCCGCCGGGTCGGCGGCGTTCCACCGGTACCTGCGATGACCGACGAGCGCACGGATCGTCCCCGCCAGCCGGGGCCGATCGGTGGCGACATGGCCGCCATCGTGTTCGGGCTCGCCGAGCGGATCCGGCTCACATCGCTCACCAGGCGCCACGACTCCACCGTCGTGCTGTCGGCGTTCGCCTTCGTCAACGGCCTCATCGCGATCGCGGTGATGAGCCTGATCGCCTACGTGACCGACGAGCCGTTCATCTTCCCGTCGCTCGGGCCCACTGCCTTCCTGCTCTTCTACACCCCGCTGCTGCCGGCATCCTCCCCCCGGAACACGCTGGGCGGGCACGCCATCGGCGCCGGCGCCGGCTACCTCGGCCTCGTCGCCTTCGGCCTGACCGACGCGCCGCCGGCCCTCGGCTCCAGCGTGACCAGTGGGCGGATCGGCGCCACCGCGCTCGCGCTCGGGCTCACGAGCGGGCTCATGGTCCTCGCCCGGGTTCCGCACCCGCCCGCCGGGGCTACCACGCTCATCGTGAGCCTCGGCATCCTGCGCGAGCCGGGGCAGCTCGTCGTGCTCATGTTCGCGGTCGTGCTCCTGGTCGTGCAGGGGTTCGTGATCAACCGCCTGGCGGGGATCGAGTACCCGATGTGGGCCGTTCGTCCGAGCGGCACCGGTGATCGGCCAGTCTGAGCGGTCGTCCGTCGAGACGACGGTCGCCGGCCCCGGACCGGTGGGAACCACGGCCCGGCGTCGCCGTATCGAAGCGCGTGAACCAGGGCAGGAGCGGGACATCCCGTCCCCAACGCGAGGAGTGCTCATGGACGTCACCCGAATGCTGGAGGCCGACCACCGGATGGTGGAGGGCCTGTTCTCCAAGATCGAGGAGGCCGAAGGCGAGGAGCGCACCGCGCTCGTCAGCGAGCTGGCCGAGGCGCTGCAGAGCCACATGGAGCTCGAGGAGCAGGTGGTCTACCCGGCCATGGCGCCGGTGACCGGCGAGGAGAAGGTGGAGGAGGGTGTCACCGAGCACCAGCTGGCCAAGAAGGGCCTGGCCGACCTCGTCGCCCAGACCCCCGACGGCCCCGGCTTCGGTGCTGCGATGGAAGCCGTGAAGGCCGGCATCGAGCACCACGTGGAGGAAGAGGAGCAGGACGTCTTCCCGGAGCTCCGCCGGGAGGGCATGGCCGTCATCGAGGACATGGCCGGGTCGTTCATGGCCAAGCGCCAGAGCCTCGGCATGAAGGTCAACACCGAGGCCCTCCAGGCCGGCGCCACCAAGGACCAGTTGGTCGAGGAGGCCCAGGGCCTCGACATCGACGGCGCCGCGTCGATGAACAAGGACGAGCTGGCCGAGGCCCTCGCCGCCGCCGGCTGACCGGTCGATGCGGAGCTGATCTGCCGCCGTCGTCGGGGAGGCGACGGCGGCGGGCCAGCACGAAGGCGGATCCGGGTGTAGGGATTGGGCCCTCCCGGACGATGGAAGGGTCGTGAGCGAGGTCTCCATCGGTGTGCCCGATCAGCGGCGTGTGCTGTTGGGGCTGTACGACTCGGCGCTGCCCGAGGTGTACGGCTACCTGGCGTCGCGCTGCGGCTCGGCATCGGTCGCCGAAGACCTCACCTCCGAGACGTTCCTCGCCGCGGTCGACGCGGTCCGGCGCGGCAGCGTGCCCGACCTGACCGTGGCGTGGTTGATCGGCGTCGCCCGGCACAAGCTCGTCGACCACTGGCGACGCCGGGAACGTGAAGATCGGCTGCTCAAAGCGGTCGATCAGCAACCAGGGGACGACGGGACCACCGGCGAGGATCCGTGGGACGTGCAGCTCGATGCGCTGATCGCCCACCGCACCCTCGCCGACCTGGCCCCGCAGCATCGGAGCGCGCTCACCCTTCGCTACCTCGATGGGCTCCCCGTCCGCGAGGTGGCGTCGTGCCTGGGCCGCACCGAGGGCGCCACCGAGGTGCTGCTCGTGCGAGCCAAGGCGGCGTTCCGGGCCCACTACGAAGGGGAGGACCGATGACCGATCCCTTCGAGGTGCTCTCGACCCCGGTCGAGCCGCAGACCCCTCGTCCGGCCTTCGCCCGCGCCCTGCGGGCCGAGCTGGCCGAGGTCCTCGGTCTCGACCCGATGGACGCCGTGCCCACCGTCGACCTGCCCCAGAGGAGCCGCACCATGTCCACCACCACTATCCCTGCTCGAGCCACCACGGGTGCCCCCACCGTCCTCGTGCCGTACCTCGCGATCAGCGGGGCCGCTCGAGCGCTCGACTGGTACGGCGAGACCTTCGGCGCGGTCGAGGAGATGCGAGTGGTCGGCGACGACGGCCGGATCGGTCACGCCGAGATCACCATCGGCGAGGCCCGCATGATGCTCGCCGACGAGTACCCGGAGTACGACGTCCTCTCGCCCCAGACCCTCGGTGGGTCGCCCACGCTCCTGCACCTGACCGTGCCCGACGTCGACGCCCTCTTCGCCCGAGCCGTCGAGGCCGGGGCCACCGCGGTCTCGGAGCCGGCCGACCAGGCCCACGGCAATCGGCACGGCACCCTCGTCGACCCCTTCGGCCACCGGTGGATGCTCTCGCAGGTGCTCGAGGACCTCGACGTCGCCACCTACGCAGAACGGGCGCAGGGAAGCGGCTTCGAGGTGGTCGGCACCCAGCCCGGCCACACGGTGGTCGCCGCCGATCGACCCGGTTCGGGTGGAGGCATCTGGGCCGCCGTCTACTACCAGGACGCCCTCGCCGGGATCCGCCAGCTCATCGACGTGTTCGGCTTCGAGGAGCAGATCGTGGTGGTCGGCGACGACGGCACCACCGTCCACCACTCGCAGCTGCGTTGGCCCGAGGGGGGCGTGGTTCAGGTCGGCACCTACATCCCCGAGAACACCTACGCCATCGAGCCGGGCGTGCAGGGCCTCTACGTGGTCACCGCCGACCCGCAGGCGGTGTGGGAGCGCTGCCAGCAGGCCGGCCTCGAGGTGATCCAGGAACCGTCGTCGCCCGACTACGACCCCGAGGGCATGGGCTTCGGCGTCCTCGACCGCGAGGGCAACAAGTGGAGCTTCGGCACCTACGGCAAGGACATGACCTCATGACTTCAGCCGATGCGCGGTGAAAAACTCTAGTGGGTACTAGAAGAACCCGCTAGGCTCGTGTCGTGGATCCCACGTCCCAGGCCCGTAGTCGATTTGACGGCCTATCGCTCGACCAGCGGGCGTCCCCAGCTGGTGTTGAGGAGCTGGTCGCGAAGGACCCGCGCGAGCCGGGCTGCCGGCTGGCCGCCCGGGTGACTCCGTCGTGACGCCGAACCGGGATCTGACAAGTCGCAGCGAGATCCACGACCTCGTGATCGACTTCTACCGAGAGATCGTGTTCGATCCGATGCTCGGACCGGTGTTCGACGAGGTGGCCGAGGTCGACTGGGCCGAACACATCCCGAGGCTCATCGACTACTGGGCTCGCGTTCTCCTGCGAGACCCGAGCTACGACGGGTTCATCCTGCGGCCCCACCAGCACGCGCACGGACTACAGGGCTTCGAACTCGAGTACTTCGACCGTTGGTACGCGCTCTTCACGACATCAGTCGATCGGCAATGGCGCGGCCCGTTCGCCGACGCGGCGAAGGGGCACGCCGCCCACATGGCGGGCTCCCTCGCCCGCCGCATCCTCGGTGTCGAGTGGACGGCTCCGGATCCGGTGGAGACCCATCCGGAGGATGTTGGTGCGAGCACGGTCGGGTAGCGCGCCGACCCTGCGGCACCGCGCCTCTACCCGAGAGGCCACCTCGTCGAGACCAGGACCTCCGGACCGTCCCCTGGCGGACGTCGTCGTCGATCGGTGGGCGACGATCATGCCGTTCGTCGTCGTCGGCACGGTCCACACGATCGCCGGTGGCCTGGTCGCGGCGGTCAGTCGCCCCACGGACTTCGGGCGCGGCCCGTGGCTCGCGGCCTACCTCGTCCTGGTTGGAGGGGTGGGGCAGATCGGCCTTGGTGCCAGCCAGGCGCTGCTCGGCGGCGGAGTCCCGAGCCGGGACATCGTGCGCGTCGAGGTCGTCTCGTGGAACGTCGGGCTGCTCGGCGTCGTCACCGGCACGCTCCTGTCGAGCCCACTCCTGACCACGTGCGGTAGCGCCGCCACCGCCCTAGCCCTGGCCCTCTTCATCCGGGGCGCCCGAGCGCCGGGACGGATGGCGCCGCTGGCCCGTGGCGTCTTCCTGGCGCTCGCGATCACGCTCCTGGTGAGCACGCCGATCGGTGTCGTGCTGGCGTGGGTCCGCCACGGCTGAACGCGACCGGAGCCCCGAGGGTCACAGGAGTCCGAGCTGGAGCCGCGAAGCCTCGGACATCCGGTGGATCGTCCACGGCGGATCCCACACGAGGTTGACGTCCACATCGTCCACCCCGGGCACGGCTAGCACCGCGCGAGCTGCATCGCCGCGCAGGACGTCTCCCATGCCGCAACCCGGGGCGGTCATCGACATGTCGATCTCGATGCGGCGTGTGTCCATGGGGCCCTCGAACTCCTCACAGCGGTAGACGAGGCCGAGCTCGACGATGCTGACCGGGATCTCCGGGTCGTAGACCTGCCCGAGGGCCTCCATCACACGGTCCATGTGGAAGGCCCCAGCATCCTCGTCCGGGCCGAGGGGGTTGTCGGAGGCGGCGCTCAGCCCGAGCCCGAGCGCGTCGGCATCTGCGCCATCGATGCGCAGGAGCGAGCCCAGTTCCGTCCGCACCGTGATACTGCCGCCGAGCTGTTGGACGATCGCCACTTCGCCGCCTTCGGACAGCAGCACGTACTCACCGCGGGGGACCGTCGTCGCCATGCAGTCGCGGCGAAGGAGGATCGGCTCCCAGCGGCCCGTCACGCCGTGACCTCACGCCGGCCGCAGCCGGCGGCCGCGGCCACCCAGTCGCGCAGCGAGGAAGGGGCGATGGCATCGATTACCTCGGCTGCGAATGCCTCGACCAGCATGGCCCGACTGTCCGCCAGCGAGATCCCGCGAGTACGGAGGTAGAAGATCGCATCGTGGTCGAGTCGTCCGACCGATGCCCCGTGGGTGCACCGGACCTGGTCGGCGAAGATCTCGAGCCACGGCCGCGTGTCGGCCTGCGCGGTCGGGGCGAGCACGAGGTTGGGGTTCGACTGGGTGGCGTCGGTGCCGACCGTGCCGGGCCGGACGATGACATGCCCGCTGAAGGACCCCCGGGCCCGGTCGTCGACGACTCCCTTGAACCGCTGGCTGCTCGTGCACCGGGATGCGGCGTGGTCGACGGTGACGACGGTGTCGTGCCGCTCGTGGCCCGTCGGCAGGTAGAGCCCGTGGAGGGCCACGTTGGCATCGAGACCATCGAGACGGACGTCGAGGGCGGTGCGGACGATGTCGCCACCCGTGATGACCGACGTGGCCGTCACGGCCGATCCGCTGGCCTGTTCGATGCCAGCACGACCGACGTGGACGGCGCCAGCGCCCTCAGCCACCACCCGCTGGTAGGTGACCGACGCGCCCTCGCCGGCCAGGATCCTCGTGGAGGCATTGCTGATCGAACGGCCTCCGAGGCTGACGTAGGTCTCGATCACCTCGAGTTGGCTGCCGCGGCCGGCGCGCACGACCGTGCGGGGGTGGGTGACGGAGACCTCGTCGCCGGGCACCGCGAGGTGGACGACGTGGACGGGGAACTCGAACTCGGCGCCGGGTTCCGCCAGCACCGCGGCCAGGTCACTCCCGGCGGCCCAATTGAGCGCGTGGAACCCGTCGGCTGGCTCGTCCTGCGGCGGGGGTGCCCCGGGCTTG
>JALYWQ010000246.1 GCA_030852625.1 Actinomycetota bacterium | reverse complement strand
GGCCGGTCCCGCTGCGTTGGGACCGGCTGGCGTCGCGATCTCGCTCGGTCCCTAGACCTCGAGCACCTCGACGGTGCCGGCGGCGCCGTCGACCCGAACCCGCATGCCGGAGCGGAGCCGGCGGGTGGCATCGCCCATCCCGACCACCGAGGGGATGCCGTGCTCCCGGGCGACGATGGCGGCGTGGGACGCCACCCCGCCGATGTCGGTGACCACCGCGCCGGCCAGCGCGAAGTAGGGCGTCCACCCGATGTCGGTGGTGGACGTGACCAGCACGTCGTCGGGCTCCAGGTCGTCGGTGGGCGACGTCATCACCCGGGCGATGCCCTCGTGCACGCCATCGACGGCCGCGACCCCGGTGAGCACCGTGCCGGGGCCCGCCAGGCCAGCGGCGTCGTCGACCTCCGGCGTCCAGGTGCCCTCGAACGACAACGGCATCCGGTAGGTGGCCAGACGGGCCCGCTCCCCCCGGCGATCGTCGAGCACCTCGGCCGGCGGCTGCGACACCGAGAGCAGCTCCTCGTAGGTGCAGTAGAAGACGTCGCCGGCGTCGGCCAGCTTGCCGTCCTCCACCAGCCGGCGAGCTCGTTCCCGCACCGCCACCCGGAAGGCGTGGATCGCCCGAACGCCCGAGTCGCGGGCCCGCTCCTTGTCCTCGAGCACCCGCCGGGCCAGCCGGGCCACGGGCGAGCGGCGCCCGGTCCCGCCCACAGGCGACGTGGCCTCCGCCGGGCGAGCAGCTGTGCGCCGGATCACGTCGAGCAGCAGCTCGGGTCGGTCGGCGAAGGTGTCGTTCTCCAGCTCCGTCTCGCCCGGCCCCCGATGGCCGCAATCGGCGATGAGCGCGTTGAACGAGGTCGCGAACGACGGCCGCTCCGAGCGCATGCGAGGGATGACCCCCGCGAGGTCGCCGGCCAGCAGCTCCTGCAGGGAGGCATCGGCCCGCACCTGGGCGGCCAGCTTCCGCACGCCGCGCAGCGTGGCCGCGCCGGCCGATCCCTCGCCGTGGTCGTCGCCGTCGAGGGCCGACGTGAGCCCCGACAGGAGGAAGTTGCCGGTGGAGCTGGTGTTCCAGGCCTGGCACACCAGGTCGTGCACGAGCATGAGGTGGGACACGAGCTCGTCGTCGGTGAGCGAGACCACATCTCGAGCCGCCACGACCGCGACGTCGGCGGCCAGTCGGTCGACCTCCGACCGCATGCCCGCCACGCGCGGCGCGATGCGCCCCCCGAGCCGAGCCGCGGTGAGCGCCTCCTTCGGCGTCATCCGCTGCTTCGGCGCGGGCTCCGATTCGATGCCCAGGTACATGCGGTCGACCTGCTCCACGGTGGCACCGGGCACGAAGTCGGCCATGAGCCGGGCCGTCGACACGTTGACGTAGACGCTGTGGCCGAAGGTGCCCAGGCCCAACCGCATCAAGTTGGCCACCTCCCCCTCCATGCCGAAGATCTGCACCAGACCGTCGACGGCCGAGCTCATCCCGTCGACGGCGAGGTCGAGTGACAACGGGGTCATCGGGCCGGGGAAGGCCTCGCTCAGGTTGGTGGCCGAGTAGACGGGATAGGCGGCGTCGATCTGGGTGTCGAGCGACCCCCGCACGCCCTCGGGGGCGGCGTGGCGCACGTCGGCGCCCGGCCGGAGCCGACGGGGATCGGGCGGGGTGGTCGACGCCCAGGGCAGGCGCCGCCGACGCGGGACGACCTTCGAGCCGGGTGCCAGGTAGGTCTTCCTCGATGCGCTACGGGCCTGGTCGCGGAGGATGTCTTCCTGCGACCACACCGGGTGGAAGCCCCACTCCTCGGTGAGCCGGGTCGTGTCGGCCACCGGCCAGTACGCGAGGAGGCGGGCCACGTCGTCGTCGAAGCCGTCGACGCCCATGCGGTGCATGGCCTTGCCGGCCCGCATGCTCACGCCGAGCGGCACGCGGAGGACGCGGCGCTCGAGCAGCTCGCCGGCGCGCGCCATCGACACCGAGCCGGGTGCCGCCAGGTTCACCGTGCCCTTCCAGGAGCCGAGGGCGGCCCGTTCGATGAAGCGACCGACGTCGTCCTGGTGCACGGCCTGCACCACCGACTGGCCACCGATGTCCATGAGCGCGGGGAGGGCGTAGACCTGAGCCGGCTCGTTGTCGACCTCGCGCCCGAGCAGCACCGTCACCCGGGCCACCACGGCGTCGAGGTCGCGAGCGGCGATGGCCCGCTCCACCCGCTCCTTCTGCACCGGGTAGGGGAACGTCGGCATCGGCCGGAGCGGCTCGTCCTCGTGGAACGGCGCCGGGTGGTCGTCGGCCGGCCCATAGGTGGTGGTGGAGCTGGTGAACACCAGGCGGCGCACCCCGCTGCGCTCCATGGCATCGAGCAGGTTGGTGGTGCCGCCGATGTTGATCTGGTCGACCTCGTCGGTGTTGCCCACGCCCATGTACCAGGCGAGGTGCACCACGGCATCGCAGCCGGTGAGGGCCCGGGCGATGGCGTCGGGGTCTCGGATGTCGCCGGCGACGAACCGCACGCCGGGCGGCAGCACGGCCGGTTCGTTGCGGGCCATCGCGACCGGATCGGCGCCGGCGCGGGCCAGCTGACGGCACACCGTCATCCCGAACCCGCCGGTTCCACCAGTGACCAGCACCTTCACCGCAGCACTCCCCTGTTCATCGGTCGGTCACAAGATCGCACCGGCGACCTTGAGCTCGAGCAGCTCGTCCATGGTGATCCCCAGGATCTCCTGCAGCACCTCGTCGGTGTCGGCACCGTGCTCGGGCGCCGGGCCCGGGTGGAGCTCGGCGCCGTCGAACCGCACCGGCGTGGACACTGAGGTGTACTCGGTGCCGCCGGCCGAGTGGGCGCGGCGGCTGTAGCCGTTGGCCAGCGCCTGCGGGTCGTGGGCCGCCTCCCGGGCCGTGCGCACCACCGCCCACACGCCCTCGGCGCCGTCGAGGGCCGCTTCCCAGTGGGCGAGGGGCTCGGCGTCGAAGACCTCGTCGAGGACGGCGATGCACTCGGCGGCGTGCTCCCGCCGGAGGGCCATGGTGGCGAAGCGGGGCTCGTCGACGAGGTCGGGGCGGCCGATCCGCGTGCACAGGTCGGGCCAGTGGCGATCCGCCTCGAGCATCACCAGCTGCACGAAGCGACCGTCGGCGGTGCGGTAGGCGGCGTTGATCGGATTGGTGGCCTCGGACCGCTCCCGCTTGAAGAAGCGGTCGGTGCCGAGCAGGTCGGTGCCGGTGATCTCCGTCTGGGCCGCCCACAGACCGTTGCCGAGCAGCGAAGCGTCGACCACCGTGCCCTCGCCGGTTCGAGCGCGCCCCACCAGCGCGGCGGCGATCCCGCCGGCGAGCACGAGGCCGGTGGCGACGTCGCCGAACCCGGCCACCGGGAGGTTGGGGGGTGTGGCGGCGGCCGGGTCGCGCACGGCGTGGGCCAGGCCCGTGCGGGCCCAGTACGACGCCAGGTCGTAGCCGCCCCGGTCAGCCTCGTCGCCCTGCCGTCCACCACCGCTGCCGATGGCGTAGACGAGGCGTGGGTTGCGGGCTCGCACGTCGTCGACGTCGATGCCGAGGCGCTTGCGCACCGACGGCAGGAGGCTGGTCAGGAACACATCGCAGTGCTCAGCGAGGCGGAGCACGAGCTCGCGTCCCCCGGGGTTGGCCAGATCGATCGCGACCGAGCGCTTGCCGCGGTTGTTCACCTCGAACATGAAGGCCAGGCCGGCGTCGGCCCCGCTCACGCCGGAGACGACGAGGCCCCGGAGCTTGTCGCCCCCCTCGGGCGCCTCCACCTTGATGACGTCGGCGCCCCACTCGGCGAGGGCCACCCCGGCCGAGGGCACGAAGCTCCACATCGCCACCTCGAGGACTCGCACCCCTTCCAGTGGACCGGCCACGACCCTCCCTTCAGCCCCTCGCCTCAACCAAGTAAACCAGGTTAGTATGATCGAGATGGAGGCGCCGAACGTACCCGAGGGCTACGACCCGTTCGTCCCCACGCCCGATCCGTTCACCCCCCAGCGCACCATGGCCGCCGAGTGCCCGGTGCACAAGGTGCCGGGCCGCCCGGCGGTGATGGTCACCGGCATGGAGCACGCCATCGCCGTGCTGCGCGACATCGACGCCTTCTCCTCCCGCTCGCCTCGACCCCGCCCCGGCGACCTCGGCACGAGCCTCATCCACCTCGACGGGCCCGAGCACGCCCGGCAGCGCAAGCTCGTGAACCGGGCCTTCACCCCCCGCTCGGTGGCGGGGATGCGCGCTCGCATCGAGACCATCGCCCACGAACTGGTCGACGGGTTCTGCGAGCGGGGCAGCAGCGACCTGGTGCAGGACTTCTCGGGGCCACTCCCGTTCGTCGTGATGGGTGAGGCCCTCGGCATCCCGGTGGAGGACCGCGACAGGTTCATCCACTGGGCCGACGACGCCATCGCCTTCACCAGCCACGGTGAGGTGGCGCCCACCGACGCCGAGTTCCGGGCCTACATCCTCCGGCAGATCGAGGAGCGCCGGACCGATCCGCGCGACGACCTCATCAGCCAGATCGTCCACGCCACCGAAGGCGACGACCGGCTGAGCGACGCCCAGCTCATCGCCGTCGTGCGACTGCTGATCATCGCCGGGATCGAGACCACCGCCAACCACATCGCGTCGCTCGTCCGGATGCTCCTCGCCGATCGACCCCTGTGGGACGCCGTGCTGGCCGACCGCAGCCTGGTGCCCAACGCCGTCGAGGAAGCCCTGCGCCTCGACCCGCCCCTCAACTGGACGCCTCGCCTCGCCGTCGACCGCACCGAGCTGGCCGGCTGTCCGATCGACGGCGGCTCGATGGTGCTCGTCGGCCTGGCCAGCGCCAACCGCGACCCGGCGGTGCACGCCGACCCCGATCGCTTCGACCTCTACCGTCCACCGCCGGAGGGCCCCGCCCACCTGGCCTTCGGCAACGGCGTGCACTACTGCCTCGGCGCCGCGCTGGCCCGCCTCGAGGGCGACGTGGCCCTCAACGTGCTGCTCGACCGGGTCCCCGACCTGGCCCTCGACCCCCATTGGACCTTCGAGCCCCGCGGCCCGCAGATGATGCGGGGCTGCAAGACCCTCGACGTCAACTTCGCTCCCGCAGCCCGCCGGGCCGGCGCCAGCGTCTGACCGCCCGACCGGCAAGCATCCACCCGAATCCTCCATCCACCACCGACCTCCCTGGAGACGACCGAGTGCAACCGACCTGGCCCGACACCGCACTGATCGTCGGCGGCTCCCGCGGCATCGGGAAGCAGACCGTCCTGCAGCTGGCCGAGCGCGGCGTGCGCTGCGCCATCGGCTACCAGTCCCGCACCGAGCTGGCGGAGGAGGTGGCCGAGGAGGCTTCCAAGCTCGGCCCCACCCCGGTGCTCATCAAGGGCGACCAGGGCACGGACCCCCGGGCCTTCGTGGAGACCGCCGTCGCCGAGCTCGGCGGGTGCGGGTCGATCGTCACCACCGCGGTGCCGATGATCATGGGCCGCATCCTCGACGTCACCTCCGAGGAGCACCGGGCGGCGATGGACGTGCAGGTGTGGGGGTTCCAGGAGCTCATCCGCGCCGCCCTCCCCCACCTCGAGGCCGACCGCGGGTGCGCGGTCACGGTGTCGAGCCTCGGCGCCGGCACCTACGCCAGCTACTACGGCGCCATCGGCCCGGCCAAGGGGGCCCTCGAGACCACCGTGAAGTACTTCGGCGCCGAGCTCGGCAAGAAGGGGGTGCGGGTCAACGCCGTGTCGCCGTGCCTGGTCGACGACCCGAGCCACTCCATCGGCATCGACGTCCCGGCCGCCTTCCAGCAGACCATCGACGCCGTGGCGCAACGCACGCCGATGCGCCGCCTGGCCGTGAGCGCCGAGATCGCCTCGGTGATCGTCGCCCTGCTCTCGTCGTCGTTCGCCTTCGTCACCGGGCACGTGATCCCGGTCGACGGCGGCTACAGCCTGCTGGCCTGAGCATGGGGACGCTCCGCGACCAGGGCCTCGTGGCCATCGAGGTCGGCCTCAACGAGACGGCCGACAAGGCGCGGAACCCTCACGTCCCCTACGGCCCCGACGAGGTGGCCGCCTCCGCCGTGGCCGCGTCCGAGGCCGGCGCCGCGGTGGTGCACTTCCACGCTCGCAACGACGACGGTGCCCAGGCCTGGGTGGGTCACGAGATCTACCGCGACGCCATGTCAGCCATCGCCGACGCCGGCAGCCGGGTGCACAGCTACCCCACCTACCTGGCCGGTGACCTCAGCCACCTGTGGGCGTTGTCCGACGACCCGCCACGAGGCCCCGGCCTGCGCTTCGGCCCCTTCGACGTCGTGCAGCACGTGAAGCGGGTGCAGTGGAACCACGCCACCGGCCGCATCGAAGGCATGACGGCGCTCGGCGGCGACTACTCCGAAGCCGCCGA
>JALYWQ010000218.1 GCA_030852625.1 Actinomycetota bacterium | reverse complement strand
GTCTGGTTGCCGGCCCAGTTCGACCAGGTCACTCGGTCCTTCATCGACACCGGGCGGAACCTAGTCTCCAGCCATGGTCAAGTTCCGCGGTGGTGACGGGAAGAGCGCACACCTGGAGGATCGGCGGGGCCGCGGCGGGCTCGCCGTGGGCGGAGGTGCGGCCGGGATCGTCGGCATCATCATCACCCTCCTCATCAACGCCAGCGGCGGGGGCGGGGGCGGCGGGTTCGACCTCACCGACGTGTTCACCCAGATCCAGGGCGGGGGCGGGTCGTCGGGCACCGTCGACCCGGCCGACGAACCGCTCGTGGAGGAGATGGCCGACGCCCTCGACGACATCCAGGCCTTCTGGCCCGAGGACCGCTCGGTGGGCTCGGCCTACGAACCGGCCACCCTCGTGCTCTTCACCGGCTCGGTGAGCACCGGCGGGTGCGGCAACGCCCCCTCGTCGGTCGGCCCCTTCTACTGCCCGGCCGACAGCACGGTGTACATCGACCTGTCGTTCTTCAAGGAGCTGGCCAGCCGGTTCGGGGCGCCGGGCGACATGGCCCGGGTCTACGTGCTCGCCCACGAGATCGGCCACCACGTCCAGAACCTGCTCGGCGACAACGCCCGGGTGCGCCAGGAGCAGCAGGCCGATCCCAGCCTGGCCAACGAGCTGTCGGTCCGGCTCGAGCTCCAAGCCGACTGCTACGCCGGCGTGTGGGCCAGCTCCGCACAGGACCGGGGCCTGGTGGAGCCCGGCGACATCGACGAGGGCCTCGAGGCGGCCGCGGCGGTCGGCGACGACGCCCTCGGCCACCAGAACGCCGAGACCTGGACCCACGGCAGCTCCGACAGCCGCCAGCGCTGGTTCCGCACCGGCTTCGACAGCGGCACCGCCGAGAGCTGCAACACCTTCACCCCCCAAGCCCGCCTGTAGAAAACGGAACGACCCGCCCCGAAGGGCGGGCCGAATCCAAAGCGCGAGCGAGCGTCAGCGAGCTTGCAACGCCTCGATGAGCTTCGGCAGGACCTTGTGGACGTCGCCCACGATGCCGAGGTCGGCGATCGAGAAGATCGGGGCCTCGGGGTCCTTGTTGATGGCGATGATGTTCTTCGAGCCCTTCATGCCGACCATGTGCTGCGTGGCACCGGAGATGCCGGCGGCGATGTACACGGTGGGCTTCACGACCTTGCCCGTCTGACCGACCTGGTAGCTGTAGGGCACCCAGCCGGCGTCGACGATGGCGCGGGACGCACCCGGAGCGGCCTTGAGCAGCTTCGCGAGGTCCTCGATCATCTGGTACTTCTCGGCCTCGCCGAGGCCACGGCCGCCGGAGACGACCACGGCGGCCTCGTCGAGCTTCGGGCCGGTGGCCTCCTCGACGTGGCGGTTGGTGACCTTGGCCTGGCCGGGGTCGGTGACGGCGATGGTCTCCACGGCGGCGGCGCCGCCGCCGCTCTCCTCGGCCACGAAGGACTTCGGGCGGAAGAGGGCGATGTGGGGGCCGCCGGCGGTGAACTTCGTCTTCACGAGCTTCACGCCACCGAACACGGGCTCGGTGACGATCACGTCGTCGCCGCTGACCTCGATGTCGACGTTGTTGGTGATGACCGGCTTGTCGAGGGCCACCGAGAGGCGCGCCGCGATGTCACGGGCGTTGTAGCCGGTGCCGAACATCATCAGGTCGGGGCCGTTGCCGGCCTCGATGGCGCCGGCGATGGCCGAGGCCACCGGCACGCCAGGCAGCGAGCCGTCGAGGTCGCCGGTGGACAGGACCTTGGTGGCACCGTGGGCACCGAGGGTGCCGGCCACGGCGTCGGCGTCGCCGCCGGCGTAGACCGCTTCGACGGTGCCGCCGAGCGTGCGGGCCTTGGCCAGCAGCTCGAGGGTGAGGGGGTTGACCTTGCCGTCAGTGGCTTCGGCGTGGACCCAGATTCGGTTGAGAGCCATGTTCAAATCACCTTCAAGCCGTCGAGGAAGGACACGATCTTGGTGAAGGCCTCGCCGTCGTCCTCGATGATCTCGCCGGCCTCACGGACCGGCGCATCCTCGACGGAAACGATCTCCTGGCCAGCGCCGGCGGCGCCCACCGCAGCGGCGTCGATGCCCAGGTCGCTGAGCGTGAGCTCCTCGACCGGCTTCGACTTGGCCGCCATGATCCCCTTGAAGGACGGGTACCGGGGCTCGACCACGCCGGCAGTGACCGACACGACGGCGGGCGTCGGCGAGGTGACCTCGTCGTAGCCGGCCTCGGTCTGGCGCTGCACCTGCACGGTGCCACCTTCGAGGTGGATCTCCTTGGCGAAGGTGATCGACGGGAGACCGAGGAGGGCGGCGACCTGCTCCGGGACGGTGCCCGTGTAGCCGTCGCTCGACTCGGTGGCGGCGAGCACCAGGTCGGGCTCGGCCCGCTTGATGGCCGCCGCGAGCACCTTGGCCGTGTCGAGGGCCCCGGCGCCCGAGAGGGCGGGGTCCGACACGAGCAGGGCCTTGGCGGCACCCATGGCGAGGGCGGTGCGGAGGCCGCTGGTCTCGTTGTTCGGGGCCATGGAGACGAGGGTGACCTCGCCGCCGCCGGCCTTGTCGACGAGCTGGAGGGCCATTTCGACGCCGTAGCTGTCGGATTCATCGAGGATGAGCTTCCCGCTCCGATCGAGCGTGTTGTCAGCCTCGAGCTTTCCGGGCTCGGCGGGATCAGGGATCTGCTTCACGCAGACGACGACGTGCATGCGGAGCATCGTTGCAGAGGGATCGGGTCGCCTTCCAACCCGGCCGGACGGCGCCACTACGTTCTGGAGCACCATGCGGGTGCTCCTCCTCGTCAACCCGTTCGCCTCCTCGGTGACGGCGCGCAGCCGCGTCGTGATCCAGAAGGCCCTGTCGGCCGACCACGACGTCACGCTCGTCGAGACCAACCGGCGGGGTCACGCCACCCGCCTGGCCCAGAGCGCAGCCGCCTCGGGGGCGCAGGTCATCGTCACCCTCGGAGGTGACGGGACCCTGAACGAGGTCGCCAACGGCCTGGCCGGAACGGGCTGCGCCCTGGCCGCCCTCCCTGGCGGCTCCACCAACGTGTTCGCCCGCACCATCGGCCTGCCCAACGACCCGATCGAGGCCACCGGCCAGCTCCTCGACGCCCTCGACCGCGGCCACATCGAACGGGTGGGCCTCGGCACCGTCAACGGCCGCTACTTCCTCTTCCACCTGGGGATCGGGTTCGACGCCGCCGTCGTCAGCCAGGTGGAGCGGCGGGCCAACCTCAAGCGCTACGCCGGCCATCCCCTCTTCGTCTACGCGGCGCTGGCCACGTGGATGCGGCACTACGACCGCACCAAGCCGCGGTTCGCGGTGCGGTTCGGCGACGGGTCGGTGGTGGACGACGCCTACTTCGGCATCTGCCTCAACACGAACCCCTACACCTACCTCGGCAACCGGCCGCTCAACATCGCCCCGGAGGCCACCCTCGACCGGGGCCTGGCCATGCTCAGCGTCCGGACCCTCCAGTTCGGGCGGACGATGCGCGTCATCGGCTCGGCCCTCGCCGGCGGGCGCCACCTGCGCAGCTCGAGGTGGACCGACCACCGCGTCGACCTCGACCAGATCACCATCGAGGGCTACGGCCCGTTCCCCTACCAGGTCGACGGTGACTACCTCGGCGAGACCGACCGCCTCGAGATCCGCCACGTCCCCGAGATCCTCGACCTGGTTCGCCCCTAGGGGAAGGCTCGGAAAACCCTTCCCCTGCCGTTGGCGGCGGGTCATGATGCTGCTCGAGCGGCGGGCCTGCGGGGGGTTTCTGCAAGGTTCGTGGCCCGTGCTGTTCCTCGGCTCGGGGCTCCGTCCGCCAGCTCGTAGCTCGTCGCCGTCAGCGGCCCAGGGCGCGGAGGCCGGCGGCGGGGTCGTTGCAGATGATGCCGTCGACGCCGACCTCGGCCAGCCACCGCAGGCGGTCCGGATCGTCGCAGGTCCAGGTGGTGACGGTGAGGCCGGCGGCGTGGGCGGCGTCGACCAGCTCGGCGTTCACGAAGGCGTGGTGCGGATGGATCGCCTGGTGCCCACCGGCGACGGTCCGCTCGATCAGCGGAGCGAAGTCCCGGGCGTCGTAGAGCACCCACCCGGTGGCGGCCGTCGGGGCCAGCTCGCGCACGCGGTCGACCGAACGGCGGTGGAACGACGACAGGAGGATGCGTCCGTCGTCGAGCTCCCCGCGCTGGGCGAGGAGGTCCACGACGGCCTCGGCCAACTGCTCGGTGTCGTCGAAGTCGCCCTCGCCCGGCAGGTTCTTGAGCTCGACGTTCACCAACGAGAGGGGCCGGCAGGCATCGAGGGCCTCGGTCAGCAGGGGTACGTCGGGCGGGAGGTCGTCGGCGGTGAGCTCGAGCAGCGCGCGGCCGTCCACCAGGCGCTCGTCGTGCGAGCAGGCCAGGCCCCCGTCGGCCAGCCGGCGGACGTCGAGCTCCACCCCGTCGGCCCCGGCTTCGACCGCGGCGAGGAATGCCCGGACGCTGTTGCCGGGTAGGTCCGAGGAGGCGCCTCGGTGTCCGAGAATGAGAGGTGACGAAATTGACATCTTCGATGCACAAAAAAGTGCTTGCGGGTGTTAGCGAACTGACGGTACGGTGTCCAACGCAGCCGCACGCGCTTTGCCGAGCAACGGTACCGCGGCGGCATGTGAACCCTGTCACGATCCCAACGTGACCCTGACCTCGCCGCGGAGGAACGTCGTGGCCCTTGCTCAAAGCCGCCCCCTGCACTCACTCACCCTCGAACGTGACGATTGGCGAGACCTCGCCTCCTGCCGCGACACCGACCCCGACCTGTTCTTCCCCGTTGGCACCACCGGCCCGGCGATCGAGCAGATCGAGAACGCCAAGGCTGTCTGCCGCACCTGCGACGTGCAGACCCTCTGCCTCGAGTACGCCCTCTCCACCAACCAGGACTCTGGTGTCTGGGGCGGGACCTCCGAGGAGGAGCGCCGCCAGCTCCGCAAGCAGTACGTCGCCCGCCAGCGCCGCACCGCCTGAACCTCCGCAGCAGCAAGCTTCCCGACCTCCCCTCGCGGGAGGTCGGTTCGCGTTCCGGGTCGGTCAGGCCCGGGTGACCGGGCGGCCGATGTCGGTGGTGGAGTCGTCGCCCCGCTCGGCCACCGGCACGTCGATCTCCACGACCGTGCCCCGCCGGGGCGGAGCGCCCACGCCGGGATGCAGGCCGATGGTGCCGGCCAGCTCGGTGGTGACGAGGGTCCGCACGATCGAGAGGCCCAGGCCGGTGGCCTCGGCCAGCTGGAACCCGTCGGTCACGCCGACGCCGTCGTCGGCCACCGTGACCCGGAGGCGGTCGCCGTCGTTGGCCAGGTCGATCACCACCCGCCCCGGACCGCCACCCAGGTCGAGGTCGGGTGGGAAGGCGTGGTCGATGGCGTTCTGCAGCAGCTCGTTGAGGACCACCGACAGCGGCGTGGCCACGATGGCGGGCAGGAAGCCGGCATCACCTTGGACGTGGAAGCTCACCGGCCGGTCCGGCGAGGACATGCCCTCCTCCATGATCCGCACGAGTGGCCGCACGATCTCGATGAACGCCACGTCGTCGCCCGCCTCGCGCGACAGGGTCTCGTGCACCAGCGCGATCGAACGGATCCGGCGCACGCTCTCCTCGATGGCGTCCTTGGCCTCGGGCGACTGCAACCGCCGGCCCTGCAGCCGGAGCAGCGACGAGATCGTCTGGAGGTTGTTCTTCACCCGGTGGTGGATCTCACGGATCGTGGCGTCCTTCGACAGCAGCAACCGATCCCGACGGCGCAGATCCGAGATGTCGCGGGTGAGGACCACGGCTCCGGACACCGCCCCGTTGTCGATCAGCGGGAAGCACCGGATGAGCACGGTGACCTCCGGGCCCCGCTCGAACTCCTCGGTGACCGGCGCTCCGATCGAGAACGCCGTCTTGATGACGCTGTCGTCGAGGCCGAGCTCGCCGAACCGCAGGCCCTCGGCGTTGCCGTGGGAGCCGATCCGGTGGAGGGCCGACACGCCGTTGGGTGAGGTGTACTCCACCCGTCCGGTGGCATCGAGGAGGATCACGCCGTCGCCGACGCGCGGGGCTTCCTCGGACTCCGCGTCCTGGGCGTCGAACGGGAACACGCCGGCCACGATCATGCGGGCGAAGCGGTTGAAGATGTCGACGTAGGTCCGCTCGAGCTCGCCGGGCTGCCGCCCGAACGACGGCGCCGACTCCCGCGTGAGCACGCCGATCACGTCGCCCTGGCAGCGCACGGGGATGCACAGCACCCGCACCCGTTCCTTGAGGGCGGCGATGGTGGATTCGCCCTCGATGATCTCGCCGAGCTGGTGGGCCCGGGCCACGAGCGGGCGCTCCTCGGCGGTGACGGTGACGCCCACCCAGTCGGCCCGGTGGACGGTCTGGGAGGTCGACGGCCGCACCTGCCCCAGCACGATGAACCGGCCCTCGTCGCCGTCCTTGGTGGGCACGAAGAGGAGGAGGTCGGCGAAGCAGAAGTCCGAGAGCAGGCCCCACCCGGCGACGAGGCGCTGCAGGTGGCTCATGTGGCGGCCGGTGAGGTTGGTGTGGAGCCGAGCCAGCTCGTTGAGGGAGGCCATCGGGACCTAGCGCCAGATCTTCTCGCCGAGCTCGAGGAGCCCGGGCAGGTCGGTGATGTCGTGGTCGAAGTAGGGCACCGCGGCCACCACCTCCGGCGCCGCGGCCAGCTCGGCTCGGATCTCGGCCTCCCGCTTGGCCACCACCTGGAAGTTGAGGAAGCTCTCCCCCACCTCGTGGAGCACCCGGCTCAGCTGCTCGTCGGTGCCGAGCTCGTCGGGCAGCACCTTGGCCAGGCGGTCGCCGTCGGCGCACAGGCGCTTGGCCGTCTCGGTGGAGCCCTGGTCGAGGAACCATTCGGGCAGGGCCTTGTTGAGCACCACGGCGCCGAGGTGGAGGTGGCGTTCCTCGAGGGCGTCGATGAAGAACTCGGCCTCCCGGACCGGCGCCGACTCCAGGGTGCTCACCACCACGAAGGTGGTGCGCTTGTCGGCGAGGGTGCGGGTGACGGCCTCGGCCCGTTCGACGAAGCCCTTGTACATCGTCTGGAACAGGAGGAAGAACTCGGCGATGTCCTCGAGGAACTTCGAGCCGAGGATCCGATCGGCCACGGTGTAGAAGGGCTTCGAGGCCATCGACAGCACCCGGCTGCGAGCCGGCACCGTCAGCCACCGCAGGAGCCGGCTGGAGAAGAAGTCGGCCATGCGCTCGGGGGCTTCGAGGAAGTCGATGGCGTTCCTCGTGGGCGGGGTGTCCACGATGATCAGGTCGAACCGGCCCGACGCATGGATCTCGTAGAGCCGCTCCATGGCGATGTAGTCGTGGCTCTGCACGAAGCGGCCGGTGATGTTCTTGTAGAGCGGGTTGGCGAGGATGGCGTCGCGGGTGACGGGATCGGGCGCGTGGCGCCGGACCAGGTCGTCCCACGACTGCTTGGTGTCGAGCATGGCCGCCCACAGCTCGCCACGAGGCTCCACCCCGGCGGCGGCGAAGGCGGCCGGTTCGATGCGCGTCTCCACGTTGCCGAACTGCTCGAGGCCGAGGGCGTTGGCCAGCCGCTTGGCCGGATCGACGGTGAGCACGAGGACCTTGCCGCCGTGGTGGATGGCCGCCATGGCCGCGACGGCCGCCGCGGTGGTGGTCTTGCCGACCCCGCCGGAGCCGCAGTGGATCACGATCTCCTTGGCCGCGAGGAGCTGCTCGATGGTGCCGGCCGACGCCGGGCGGGCCCGAGCCATCAGTAGCCGAGCTCCTCGGACAGGTGCTCGGCCACCTGGCTGGTGGCCCGCACGCCGTGGCTGCGTTGGAAGAGGTACGGCACGTAGAGGAGCGGCGTGCCGGTGGGCAGCTCGTCGCGGAGGCGGGCCAAGTGCACCCCGCGAGTGCGACGGAGCTTCACGGCCAGCTGGGCGCCGTCGAGGATGGGTCGCACCGACCCTCCGACGGCCTCGACGAGCAGCTCCTCCGGCGACGGTGTGGCGTCGTGGGTGAGGAGTCGCTCGAAGACCTCCTCCTCCCCGCGGGAGAACAGCTCGGGGAGCACCCGGTTGGCGACCACCGCGGCCAGGTCGACGACGGTCTCCTCGCGCAGTCGGGCGGCCAGCTCCAGGGTCTCGTTGACCGGCATCTCCTCGGGGGCGGCCACGATCACCGCACCGGTCTGGCGGTGGTCGCCGAGGATGTCCAGCATCCAGCCCGTCTGGTCCTTCACCAGGCCGACCTGCACCAGCTCCTGGATGGCCTGCGGCGCGGCGAGCTGGCCGGTGATGTGGCCCGACGCCACCGCGTCGACCACGACGAGGTCGTAGTTGTGCTCGCGCACCTCCCACAGGAACTTCCCGATGGTGAGGATCTCCTTCACGCCCGGCGCCGCGTTGGCCACGAAGTCGAAGGTGCGGGCCAGCGGGCCGAGCCGGGCCACCAACGGGATCTTGAGCTGGAGGCTGAGGTACTCCTTCAGCGACTCCTCGGTGTTCATCGACATGGCCCACAGGCCCGGCGAGATCTCCCGTTCCTTGAACCCCGTGGGGCCGGTCTCGAAGAAGTCGGCCAGGTTGCCCTTGGCGTCGACCTCGGCCACCAGCGTTCGCTTCCCCCGTTGCGATGCGAGGAGGGCCAGCGAGGCCGCGATCGTGGTCTTGCCGACGCCGCCCTTGCCCGTCACGAACAGGAGCCTGCGGTCGAGCAGGTCGGTCAGGGCACTAGCTCCCGAAGCCGATGCGCCGCTCGTCCTGTGGGCTGCCGATCTCCACGTAGGCCAGCTTCGCGGCCGGGATCCCGACCTGACGGCCTCGCCGGTCGGTGAGCCACAGGGTTCCGTCGCCCGCAAGCGCCTCCTCGACCTGCTTGCGCAGCGCGGCCGGATCGGCCCCTTCCTCGAGCTGGACCTCGAGCTCCTTCGGGGTCTGGGTCAGGCCGATTCGGACGTCCACGTAGTCTCCTCCAGTTGGGCGGTGGCTCAGCTTAGGACCGCGCGGAACCGACTCCTGCCTCGACGTCGTCGGGCGTCGTGGGACGCTCCTCGGCTTGCCGCTCCTCGGCCTGGAGCTCGGCCCACCACCGGGGATGGTGGCGCTCGACGTGCGAGGCGGGCACCGGCCCCCGCAGCATGGCCCGCAGGGCGACCGGTTCGGCGAGGGCCTTTCCGATGTGACCGAGGATGGCCACCAACAGGATCAGCGAGATCCAGTCGTGCACGAAGGTGGCGCCCGTGCGCCAGTCGAGCGGGAACGGGTCGAACCAGCGCATGATGGCGCCCGTGGCCAGCATCACCGGGATGCAGCCGGCGACGAACACGGCGTTGAGCTTCTGACCGGCGTTGAACTTGCCCATCGACGCCCGCCCTCGCCTCCCCCAGCTGAGGAGCCAACGGCGATCGTCGATCGACCAGCGCGACAGCCGTCGGACGTCGCGGCGGAGGGCGGCCCGCCACCGGCCGCTGTAGGCCAGCAGCAGCGGCACCGGCAGCAAGAGGCCACTGATGACGTGGACGTCCTTCAGGAGGACCCGCCGGCCGACGGCGCTCGAGAGCTGCGGCACGTAGAGCGTCATCCCCGTCGCGAGGAGCACGAGGAACAGGGTGGCGTTGCTCCAGTGCAGCCATCGCTCGACCCGATCGAAGCGCTCGACCGAGGCGCTGGCCGGGCCCGGCGTCACGTGGGCTCGTCCTGCAGGCGGTTGGACCCGCCGACCCACGCGTCGGTGTCGTAGCCCAGGCGCTCCCAGTAGCCGGGATCGGTCGGCTGGTCGAGGGCGTCGGTGACCTCGATGCGCTCGAGCCACTTGAGCGACTTGTAGCCGTACATCGGCGCCACGTAGAGCCGCACCGGACCGCCGTGCTTCGAGCTGACGGGCTTGCCCTCCATGTGGTGGGCCACGAGCACGTCGTCCCGCAGGGCCTGCTCCATCGTGAGCGTCTCGGTGTAGACACCGTCGAAGCTGTAGAAGCGGACGTGGCTCGAGGTGGTGTCGGCGCCGACGTGGTCGAGCACGTCGGCGAGCTTCACGCCCTTCCACGGCACGTCCTCGACCCGCCACCCGGTGACGCACTGGAAGTCGCGGGTCATCGACGTCTGCGGGAGCTCGGCGAGCAGGTCGTCGAGGCGCAACGTGGTCGCTCGCTCGACCCGCCCGTCGACCCGCAGCCGGTAGTCCTCGTCGCTGCGGCTGGGCAGGTCACCCGTGACGGTGTAGATCCGGAACCGGCCGGCGGTGGGGAGGAAGCCGGTGAGGCCGGTGCTGTCGTTGACGGTGATCGGACGCAGCAAGTCCTCCAGGCCCGACTGCGCCCGGGCGCCCCAGAGCACCCCTGCACCACCCAGGCCGAGCATCCCGAGGATCACCCGACGGCCCACCGCGGTGCGCTCCTCGGGGAAGGTGACCTCCGACGGCACGGCCAGGCCCCGCTCCTGCAGCTCCCGGGCCCGATCGGTGGTGTCGTCCACATCGGAAGGGTACGGCGCCCTCGATCCAGTTGGATGGCGGCCGGTTCCCACCTGCTGCAGTCCCGCCGCCGCGACGGCGCGTTACAGCGCTACAGGATCTTGAGCTCGGGGTGGGAGCGGCGGGTGGGCGCCAGCTCCTCGACGCGCTCGGCGATCCGGGCGAAGGCCTGGGCGGCGTCGCCATCGGGCTCGGTGAGCACGATGGGTCGACCGGTGTCGCCGCCCTCGCGGAGCGCGCTGACCAGGGGGACCTGGCCGAGGAGCGGCGCCTCGAGGATCTCGGACAGCTCGTCGCCGCCGCCGGCACCGAAGAGCTCGTAGCGCTTGCCGTCGTCGCCGGTGAACCAGCTCATGTTCTCGATGACGCCCCGCACCTGCAGGTTGACCTTCTGGGCCATGAACCCGGCCCGCTGGGCCACCTTCTGGGCGGCCGGCTGCGGCGTGGTGACGACGTAGACCTCGGCCTTGGGGAGGAACTGGGCCAGCGACAGGGAGATGTCGCCGGTGCCGGGCGGCAGGTCGATGAGCAGGTAGTCGGGGTCGTCCCAGTAGACGTCGGTGAGGAACTGCTCGAGAGCCTTGTGGAGCATCGGGCCCCGCCAGATGACCGGCTGGTCCTCCTTGGCGAAGAAGCCCATCGAGATGCACCGCACCCCACCGGCACCGACCGGGGGCACGAGGAGGGAGTCGATCACGACCGGCGCCTGGTTCACACCGAGCATGCGGGGGATCGAGAAGCCCCACACGTCGGCGTCGATCACCGCCACGTCCTTGCCCCGCTGGGCCAGCGACACGGCCAGGTTGGTGGTGACCGACGACTTCCC
>JALYWQ010000208.1 GCA_030852625.1 Actinomycetota bacterium | reverse complement strand
ACGCCGTCGAGCACGTTGCGGTCGCCAAGCCGGACGGTGGCTCCGGCACAGCGGATCAAGCGGTCATCCCCATCCGGCGGGACGAGCGGAGCACGAGCACGAAGAAGGGAGCCCCGAAGAACGCCGTGACCACACCGATCGGGATCTCGGCCGGTGACGCCAGGGTGCGAGCTGCGAGATCGGCCAGGCAGAGGAAGGCGCCGCCGAGGAGCAGCGAGAGCGGCAGGACCACCCGATGGCTGCGACCCGCTAGCAGCCGAACCGTGTGAGGCACGATGATCCCGACGAAGGCGATGAGCCCGGACACCGACACGGCGGCTGCGGTCCCCAGGGATGCGAACACGATCACGACGAGCCGGCTGCGGCGCGGGTTGAGGCCCAGGCTCGCTGCCTCCTCGTCGCCCACCGCGAGCACGTCGAGCGTCCGCCGGTTCGCGAGCAGGACCACCCAGGTCACCACCGCATACGGCAGCAATAGGAACACGTCGTCCCACCCGGCGATGGAGAGCCGGCCCAGGAGCCAGGCGTAGACCTGACGGATGGTGTCCTGGTTGCGCTGCTGGACGTAGGTCTGCACCGCGGTCAGGAAGCTGGCCACTGCGACCCCGGCGAGGATCAGCGATGCCGTGGACGTACGGCCACCGCTCGAGGCGCCGAGGAGGTAGGACAACGCCACCGCCCCGAGGGCGCCGACGAACGCCGCAAGGGGCGCAGCACCGGGTGTGGCCGAGCCGGCAGAGGTGCCGACGATCACGATGGTGACACCCAACCCAGCGCCGGCGGCGGCACCGAGGAGGTACGGATCGGCGAGCGGGTTCCGGAACACACCCTGGTAGCTCGCGCCGCAGAGCGACAGCGTGGCGCCGACCAGCAGACCGAGGACCACGCGTGGAAGCCGGATCTGCTCGACGATCGCCACCTGTTGCGCTGTCAGGCCGGCGTCGATCCCCAGCAGTTCCTTCACCACGTCAAGGGGTGGGACGGAGACCGGGCCGACGACCATGCCGGCGATGGCGGTGGCCACGGCCGCGAGGATCCCACCGACCATCCACCGGACGCGCAGCCCCGACGGTCGGACGACGGATCCTGCAGCCGTGGCCACCGCAGTGCTCACGTCGCCGGGACCGCCTTCACCGACTCCACGATCAGCCGGAAGAGGTCGACGATCCGCGGGCCCCACCGGCTGGCCACGTCGTCGTCGAGCGCGATGACACGGCCGTTCGTCACCGCAGAGAGCACGGCGAACCCGGGCCGGGCGCCAACGGTGGCGGCGTCCTGTGCGCAGCACTTCGTATCGGCCAGGAAGATGAGGTCGGGGTCGGCCTCGATCAGGAACTCGGCGGAGAGCTGCGGGTAGCCACCGCTCTGGCCGTCGGCATCGGCGGCGTCAGCGACGTTCTCCAGCCCGGCCAGCTCGTAGAGGGCCCCGATGAACGTGTCGGACGTGACGGAGTAGAGCATGTCGTCCAGCTCGTGGAAGTAGGTGAGCGGCTCGTCCCGCTCCGGCACCTCCTCCACCAGCTCGGCCAAGTCGTCCTGGATGTCCTCCACCACCCCGGCGGCCTCATCAGCGTGGCCCGTGAGCTCACCGAGCTCTTCGAGCTGCTCGTACACGTCCTCCAGCTCCTCGGCTGCGGGAGCGACGTACACGTCGATCCCGAGAGCGACGAGCCCTTCCTCGAGCTCGTCGCTGGAGACGATCACCAGGTCGGGCTCGTAGGTCGCGATGGCTTCCAGGTTCGGCTCATACGCGGACAGGTCGGTCGTCGGCGCCTCAGGTGGGAAGTTCGACTGCTGGTCCGCCGCCACGACCTGCTCCCCCGCGCCGATGGCGAAGAGCATCTCCGTGGACGACGCCGACATGGAGACGATCCGCTCCGGCGCGTCCTCGACACCTGTCGAGCTGGCATCGGGCGAGGAGCTGGTGTCGTCGTCGCCGCACGCGGCGGTCGACAGCAGTAGGGCCGCCGCGAGTGCGGTAGCGATCGGGCGTCGGATCATCAATGTGGTTCCTCCTGTCGGGTCGAGGGTTGGGATGCTCGACGCCAGGAGGACCTGGTGTGCGAACCGGGCCCTTCCTCGAGGCTGGTTCGTCACGCCAGCCGCAGGCGACCTGGCTCGCCTCCATGACACGGGGCCTGGAGGACCACAGTTGCGGGACAGCGCCGGGGTCTCACCGGCTTCGCTGCGACTGGCAGACGGGCTGAAGCTACGACCGCCGTACGGCAGCGGTCAACCAGACCCCCTAGGAGCGAGGGTCGGCGACCACCGAGGTCACCCGCCCAGGGGGTCGGGGATGAAGATCTCGTCGTCGAGCGGGATGCCCATGGACTGCGAGATGCCCCCGCCGCCCACCCGGTAGAGGCCTCGCTCGGCGACGACCGGACCGTCGGCGCTCACCACGAGCGGCAGGTCGTCGCGGATCACGTGGTCGCCGATGCGCAGGGACACCCGGGCCAGCGGCTCGAGGGTCAGGCCCTGCAGCCCCTCGATGGCGAGCGTCCGCCCGCTGGCCAGTCCGATCACGTCGTAGGTCACCGACTCCTCAGCGAGGTTGACGATCGTGATGAACTCGTCGCGCTCGGCCGACGTGCCTCCGCCGGGGAAGAACCAGGTGGGGGCGCCGACGGGCGATCCGAGCGTGGCGCCGACCCCGGTGCGGGACGCGCCCTCGCCGGCGACGATCACCCGTTCGGCGACGATCCCGACACCGTTGAGGGAGTGCACGATGATGGCGTGGGCCACCTCCGGCGGGACCCGGTCCTCCTCGTGGAGGTTGAGGATCGAATAGCGGCCGGGTCCGACGGTGAGCTCGAACGGCTCGGGGATGCCGTTGGTCTCGGGATCGTCGAGCCGCAGCTCGACGTCGACCTCAGCGACCTCGTCGCTGGGGTTGAACACCACGATCTGCTCCTGCAGGCCGGGGCCGGTGAGGCCGTCGGGGAACACCCACACGTCGGCGGCCGACGGCGCACCGAGGCTGAGGGTGATGGCCTCCCGGGCGTCGGTGCCGTTGAAGGTCTGCACACGGTCGACGACGAGGCGGCCACCCCGGACGGTGATCTGGGCCGACACCTGCGTCTTCCTCGTGACGTCCTGGTCGATGTAGGCGCCGACCACGCTGCGGCCCGGGACCACGAAGCCTTGGAACCGCAACGTGTCGCGGACTCCCTCGTCGGTGGCGAAGGAGATGTCGACGGTGGCGTCGTCGGGGAACGGGTTGAGGAAGACAAGGAGCTCCCCGGCCCCACGCTCGGTGACCCCCCACGGGATCGACCACGACGGCGACGCCGTGGTGCTGCACGGTGCGGTGGCCCGACCGCGGGAGCTGGTGATCTCGTGCTCGACGGCCACCTCGCCGCCTTCGATCTCCACCATGGCGCTGAGCAGCTCGGCCTCCGGCACGAGCTCCCGCATCGGCACGACGAGGCGGCTCTGGGCGGCCAGCCGCACGTCGCGGGTGACCAACGGGGCCGGCGGCTCGGTGACCGGCGGTGCTTCGGTAGTGGTCGACGAGGGCACGGTGGTGGTGGCCCCGGCCGCGGTGGGCGGCTCGGGCGCCGAGGCGATGGAGCCGGGGATGGCGGTGATGGTGGCCTGGCGGGCCGTGTTGGTGGGGTTGGCCAGCAGCAGGACGTGCTCGCCGATGCCGCCCTCGCCGGTGGAGCCGGCCGCGCAGTACCAGGTGGACGCCAGCGACGGTTGGGTGCGAGCGGCCGGGATGGCCACACCGGCCTCCACCACCGGGCGGGCGGGCGGGGCCGGTGGCTCGTCGAACGACTGCAGGAGGAGGCCGCCGGCGATCAGCCCGGCGATGATCACGAAGGCGGGGAACCGGGCCGTCATCGGATGACCGCCAACTCGGGTTGCGGCGTGCGCTCCGGTCGCTTGAGGAGCTGGCGGAGGGCCCACAGCCACACCAGGGCCTGCCCGCCGATGAACAGGTAGCGCGTCGGTGCCGTGGAGTAGCTCAGCGTGGCTGGGCCGCCGTCGGTGACCTCGAAGCGGTTGGCCCAGCCGAACGCCTTCTGGCGGTCGGCCTCCTGTCCGCCGACCTCCAGGGTCCAGCGGCTGGAGTGCCCGGCCGAGAAGAGCACGGTGACGTCGTCGGGCACGCTGCCCGACCACCCGAGCGGACCGTCGCGATCGACGAGGACCTCCTCCGCCGAGCCGAGGTCGAGGTTGGCGGCGCCGGCGATCCCGCCGGTGGTGTCGGGGACCGCCTCGCCCGAGAAGGCGGCGCGCGTGGGGGTGAAGGCCTGGTTGCGCCACACGTTGAGCCCGGCCGGCACGTCGAGGGGCTCCAGGTCGAGTTGGGCGTCCAGGGTGCTGAGGAGCGACCCGTCGAGGGGGAGGCGGTCCTTCGCGAAGGGGTCGGGGGCCAGCCGTTCCGGCACCACGACGTAGCGAACGCCCATCGGCGCCAGCAGTCGACCGAGGCGAGCCGTCTCCCCCCGCCGGGCCAGGTCGACGGCATCGGCGAGCAACGCCGTGCGGCCGTCGTCGCTCCCCACGAGCAGGTCCTCGAGGCGGGGGTTCCCGTCGTCGGTGGTGCCGTAGGCGATGTCGTCGGTGAGCTCCCAGCTACCGAGCGGAAGTGCGGCCGGGTTGCCCAACCAGAGGACCCGGAACGGCGTGTCCTCGTTCTCGGCGTCCATGAAGCCGAGGGCCCGGTGGTGATCGCCGGCCGGCATCGACCACCGGCCGTCGAAGGCCGCGCCGAGCACCGGCACCATGGCGACCGCTACCGCCGCGGCGGCCAACCCCGAGGCCAGCTGCCGCCATCCGAAGCGGTACCCGGGCAGGTCCACCTGGAATGCGGCCACGCCCATGGCGGTGGCGAACGACAGGCCGACCGCAGCCGGGACGAGGAGCTCCTGCACGGGCGGGAGGGCGAAGGGCAGCGTGCCCCGCTGTGAGGCCCACGCCAGCGCGAACGAACCGAGGGCCATCGACCAGGATCGGACGGCCCACCGGTGGCGCTCGCCGCTCCCGATGAGGAGCGGGAGGGCGGCGGCGACGAGGAAGGCCCAGCCGATCGGCGGGGCGCCGAGGGGTCCGACCTCGAAGCGGAGCAGGCGCCCCAGGTCGGCGTACTGCGCCGGCGCCTCGAGGCCGGTGAAGGCCGACAGCGGGGTGCCAGGGAGGAAGAAGTCCACGCTCCACGGCAGGTGCAACGCGACGGCGACGAGCGCAGCACCGACGGCGGCGCTGAGCACCCCGCCGGTGCCCCGTACCCGGTACACGAGGAGCGAGCCGACGAGGAGCAGCATGGCGATTCCGATGACGAACGCGATGGCCACGGGCGTGATCGTGGCCACCAGCGCGGTGACGATCCCGAGACGGAGGACGAGCTGGCCGAACGACCGCTGGGCCACGCCCGGCCCGGTCGCCCCGCCGTGCTCGCCGAAGGGCGCCAGGCGGCCGGCCCGTCCGAGCAGGGACACCATCGTCGGCACCGCCGCGTAGAGGGCCAGCGCCCCCCACTGGCCATTGGCCAGGGCGTTGTAGGGCAGCGGGTTGGCCACGTACGTGAGGAGGGCCGCGATCTGGGCGTACCGGGAACCGAGGGGGCCGGCCAGGCGGTAGATGCCGAAGGCGCCGAGCGGGATGAGGCCCACGGTGACGACGGTGCGCAGCGCGCCCATGGCCCCGACGAACACGAACCCGCCCACCCCGAACAGGCCGAACGCCGTGGGCGCGGGCGCCTCGGAACCGAGCCCCGCCGTCCGCCAGCCGCTGGCGAAGGTGCGCAGCAGGTCGACGGGCGACGAGGAGAACGGCACCAGCTCCCCCACCGCCGGCACGCCGCGCGTGATGAGGTGCCGGCTTCCGGCGAGGAGCAGCAGGAGCACCCCGCCCCACGCCGCGAACGAGAAGCGCAAGGCCCCGGATCGGAGCGCCCCGGCGGCGTCCCGGCCGGTGCGGGCCCACCCGGCGAGGCGGTCCTCGCCACCGCCGAGCTGGCCCCGGACGAACTGGTTGAGCCGGGCGCTGCCGCGGGTCATGAAGTTGCGGACCTCGCGGTCCGGCACCCGACGGAAGCCGTTGACGTGCTGCCGGGCCTCGCGGAGCTCCCCGATGCGGCGCAGGTTCCACGTCCACGCCGCAACGATGTCCCGAGCGTTGCGGGTCCGACCGACGATGAGCGTGTAGACGAACTCCAGCAGGTTGACGACGATCAGCTTGGGCAGCGCGAACAACAGCCCGGCGAACGACGTGGAGCTGAGCAGCACCCGGAGGCGATGGCGGGTCTGCAGCCGGCGACGATCGTCGGCGGGGCGGCGGGCGGCGAGCGCCTCGAGGTGCCTGACGCGGGCGTCGGGCGCCACGATCACGCGGGCGCCGGCCACGTGGGTGCGCCAGCAGAGGCTGACGTCGTCGAGGAAGTAGTCGATGCCCTCGTCGAACCCGCCGATCTCGGCGAAGAGGTCGGCGCGAACGAGGGTGCACGCACCGGGGATCGAGAAGACGTCGCGCACGGCATCGTGCTGTTCCTGGTCGAGCTCGCCTCGCTCCACGAGGGGGACGGCGTAGCCGGCGTGGTCGCTGCCCTCGCCGATCTGGAGCAGGCGGCGGGGGTCGTCCCAGTCGACGAGCTTCGGGCCCACGACGGCGGCGTTCGAGCGGAAGGCCTCCTCGAGCATCACGCGCACCGCGTCGGGGGCCAGGGCGACGTCGTCGTGGCAGATCACGTAGAACGTCGCCCCGTCGACCACCTCGAGCAGCTCGTTGGCGGCGGCGCCGAACCCGGGGTTGTCCTCGAGCCGGCGCACGAACGCCGCCGGGGCCGTACGGGCGACCCGGGGCTTCACCTCGTCGTCGCTGCCGGCGTCGATCACCAGGATCGAGAGGTTCGGGTAGTCCTGGTCGACCAGGCTCCGCATCGTCTCCTCGAACCAGTCACCCGGGTTGTGGGCGACCACGACGGCAACGACGGGCGGAGCCATCGTTGCCGTATCGGCGGGCGCGTTCGTGCCAGGGGTCTCGGGCTCCACGGGACCACTCACGGTAGTCCGGGGGTCTGGTCAGCCTGGACCACCGTGCGGCAGGATCAGGGCGGGTGGTGCCGCGTGCATCGCTTGCTCACACGGTACGCTTTGCTTGCAATAGTTTGCAGCCCGTGCCGGACCCCCGTACGGTGGCTGCGCACCCGTTCACCAAGGAGCCCGAACCCATGTCCCGAGTCCAGGTCGACGACGTCACCAACGCCGTCAAGGACGCCGCCTACGTGTCCGTCGGTCTCGGCGTCATCGCGTTCCAGCGCCTGCAGGTTCGTCGCAACGAGCTCACGAAGACCCTCAACGAGCAGTCCGGGAACGCCAAGGGCGCCCTCGACCTCGTCGGCACCCTCGTGAACGATCGGGTGAAGCTCGTGGAGGAGCGCCTCGGCTCGCTCCTCGACCGCGGCGCCAGGTAACCCCTGCCCTAACGTCACCGCATGCCCACGACCCCGGACCGGCGGGTCCGCGTCGTCGTGGTGGCGTGGAACAACCGGGACGTCCTCCCGAGCTGCCTCGACCACCTGCGCGCCACCTCGTGGCCGGCGGATCAGCTCGAGGTCGTGGTGGTGGACAACGGGTCCACCGACGGATCGGTGGATGACCTCGAGGCCCGCTTCCCAGGTGTCGTCGTACGGCGCAACGTGGCCAACCTCGGCTTCGCCGGCGGCGTGAACACCGCCCTCGGCGACCTCGACGGCGTGTGGGCGGTGGCCCTCGTCAACTCCGACGCCTTCGTCGAACCCGGCTGGCTCGAGCCGCTGGCGGCGGCCCTCGAGGACGATCCGGTGGTGGGCGCGGCGTCGCCCAAGATCTTGTTCGAGGCGCTCGATGCCGGCGGGCGCCCGGTGATCAACAACGTCGGTGTGGTCCTCGGCCCCACGTGGGAGCTGCACGACCGCGGCTACGGCGAGGTCGACGACGGCCAGTTCGACGCCCCCGAGGACGTGTGGGCCTGGTGCGGCGGCGCGGTGCTCCTCCGGGCCGACTACCTGCGCGACGTGGGGCTGCTCGACAGCCGCCTGTTCATGTACGCCGAGGACGTCGACCTGTCGTGGCGCGGGGCCAAGCGGGGTTGGCGCTACCGGTACGAACCCCGTTCGGTGGTCCGCCACGTCCACGGCGCGAGCAGCGGGGGCGAGCGGACCCCGCTCCTCGACTACCTCAACCGCCGGAACCGGATCGTGGTCGTGGGCCGGCACGCCGGTTGGCCGGGCCGGATCGCGATGGCGGTACGGGTCGTGGGCGGGATCATCGCCGCCGCCGGGGCGCTGTTGCCGGCGCTCCGCCGCGGTCGGCGAGCGGATCCTGCGGCCCTCCGGCGACGGGTGCGGGCGGCGGCGGACGCCGTCCGCATCCTCGCGGGTGGCAGCCCGCGCCTCCCCCACTACTAAGTTCGAGCACCGTGCGCGCGCTGGTCACCGGAGGGATCGGGTTCGTGGGCCGGCACCTCGTGGCACACCTCGAGGCCGCCGGCGACACCGTCGCGGTCGTGGACCGCCAGGGCGAGCACAGCGTCGACATCACCGACCTGACCGCCGTGACGCAGGTGTTCCGCGAGCTCGAACCCGAGTGCGTGTACCACCTGGCCGGCTGGGCCGACGTGGCCGCTTCATGGAACGACCCCCTCGCCGTCCTCCGCGTCAACGCCGAGGGCACGCTCAACGTGCTGGCCGCCTGCCGGGCCGCTGGCGTGGGGCGGGTCCTCTCGGTGGCCAGCGCCGATGTCTACGGGATCGTGCGGGAGGACGAGCTGCCGCTCACGGAGGACTCGGCGCTCCGCCCCACCAGCCCCTACGCGGCCTCGAAGATGGCCGCCGACGCGATCGCGCAGCAGGCCTTCTTCGGCTTCGGCCAGGAGGTCGTGCGGGTACGACCGTTCAACCACCTGGGCCCAGGCCAGTCGGAGCAGTTCGTCGCCCCGGCCCTGGCGGCGCGCATCGCGCGGGCCGAGCGCGACGGCCTCGACGAGATCCCCGTCGGCAACCTCAGCGCCCGCCGTGACGTCACCGACGTGCGGGACGTGGTGCGGGCCTACCGCCTCCTCATCGAGCGGGGCGAGCCGGGCCAGGTCTACAACGTGTGCAGCGGCCGGGACGTGGCGGTGCAGGAGCTGGCCGACGTCCTCGTCCGCCTCGCCCGCCGCCCCCTGCGGTTGGTGCCCGACCCCACGCTGCTGCGACCGGTCGACCTCCCGGTGCTCCGCGGCGATCCCAGTCGCTTGTACGCCGCCACCGGTTGGCAGCCCGAGATCCCGGTCGAGACCACCCTGGCCGACCTCCTCGACGACCTGCGGACCCGCGTCCGTTCCGAACCCCCGATCCCGATGGAGTCAACGTGACCAAACGAGCCCTGATCACCGGCATCACCGGACAAGACGGCTCCTACCTCGCCGAGCTCCTCCTCTCGAAGGGCTACGAGGTCGTGGGCATGGTGCGGCGGAGCAGCACCACCAACTTCGAGCGAATCGCCCACATCCAGGACCAGCTGATCCTCGATCCCTACACCTCGTCGGGCGACCTGCTCGACGAAGCGTCGCTCATCGCCATCCTCCGGGAGTACCGGCCCGACGAGGTGTACAACCTCGCCGCCCAGTCGTTCGTGCAGACATCGTTCAACCAGCCGGTGCTCACCGGCGAGATCACGGCCCTCGGGGTGACCCGCCTGCTCGACGCCATCCGCATCGTCGACCCGTCGATCCGCTTCTACCAGGCCAGCTCCAGCGAGATGTTCGGCAAGGTGCAGGAGGTGCCCCAGAAGGAGACGACGCCGTTCTGGCCCCGGTCGCCCTACGGCGTGGCCAAGGTCTACGGCCACTGGATCACCGTCAACTACCGCGAGAGCTACGACCTCCACGCGTCCTCCGGGATCCTGTTCAACCACGAGAGCCCCCGCCGGGGCCTCGAGTTCCTCCCTCGGAAGGTCAGCCACGGGGTCGCCCGCATCAAGCTCGGCATGGACACCGAGCTCCGCCTCGGCAACCTCGACGCCGAACGCGACTGGGGCTTCGCCGGGGACTACGTCGAGGCCATGTGGCTCATGCTCCAGCAGGACGAGCCTGGCGACTACGTGGTCGCCAGCGGTGAGACCCACTCCGTGCAGCGCTTCTGCGAGATCGCATTCGGACACGCCGGCCTGACGTGGGAGGACCACGTCGTGATCGACGAGCGGTTCCTCCGGCCCGCCGAGGTCGACCTCCTGATCGGTGATCCCAGCCACGCCGAGAAGGTGCTCGGTTGGCAACGCCGCACGAGCTTCGAGGAGCTCGTCACGATGATGGTCGACGCCGACATCGACCTGCTGTCGGGCAAGTTGAAGGGCATCAGCTGATCACCGTCGTCGCCGGCGGGGTCGGCGCCGCCCGGCTGCTCACCGGCCTGGTCCGGGTGCGACCGCCGGGTGACGTCACGGCGATCGTGAACGTCGGCGACGATGTCGAGCTCCACGGGCTGCACATCAGCCCGGACCTCGACACCATCACCTACACGGTGGCCGGGGCCATCGATCCCGACCGAGGTTGGGGCCTGGCCGGCGAGACGTGGCGGGCGATGGAGTCCCTCGCCCGCTACCCGGGCGCCCGCACGTGGTTCAACCTCGGCGACCAGGACCTGGCCACCCACCTCTTCCGCACCGATCGGCTGCGGGCCGGTGCGACCCTGGCCGAGGTGACCGCGGAGATCGCGGCGGCCTGGGAGCTCGGGCTCCACCTCGTCCCGGTCACCAACGACCCGCTCCGCACGAGGGTGACCGTGCCGGACGACGGCGAGATCGGCTTCCAGGAGTACTTCGTACAGCGCCAGCACGGGGTTCCCGTCACGAGCGTCCGCTTCGACGGTGCCGACGCGGCGCGACCGGCGCCCGGCGTGTTGGAGGCCTTGCGCAACAGCGAGCGGGTGGTGATCGCCCCGTCGAACCCGATCGTGTCCATCGACCCCGTCCTCGCCGTGCCGGGCGTGCGAGCGGCCGTGGAGGCCCGCCGAGCCGACGTGGTGGCGGTCTCGCCGATCATCGCCGGGGCGGCCCTGAAGGGCCCGGCCGACCGGCTGCTGACCGAATTGGGACATGAGGCGTCGGTGGTCGGCATCGCCCGCCTCTACGCGCCCCTCGTCGCCACCCTCGTCATCGACGAGGCCGACGCCGACCTGGCCGGGGCCGTGGAAGCCGAGGGGCTGCGGTGCGTCGTCACCCCCACGATCATGCGGGGGATCCCGGAGGCCACCGCACTGGCCGAGGCGGTGCTGGCCGCGTGACCACACGCCTCGAGGTGTGGGCCATCGAGGGCATCCCCGAGGTCCGCGCCGCCGACGACCTGGCCGGGATGATCGCCACCGCCGAACCATCCCTCCGTGACGGCGACGTGGTGGTGGTGACCCAGAAGGTGGTGTCGAAGGCCGAGGCCGCCATGGTGGAGATCGACCAGGACGACCCCCGCGGCCACAAGGCGATCGTCGAGGCCGAGGCGGTGCGGATCGTCCGCCGCCGGGGCGACCTGATCATCGCCGAGACCCGGCACGGGTTCATCTGCGCCAACGCCGGCGTCGACCTGTCGAACGTGGACGAGGGGTGGGCCGCGCTGCTCCCCGTGGACAGCGATCGCTCGGCCCGGCGGATCCGCGATGGCCTACGGGCCCGCTCCGGGGTGGAGGTGGCCGTCATCGTGTCCGACACCTTCGGCCGGCCCTGGCGGCGTGGCCTCACCGACGTGGCCATCGGCTGCGCCGGCATCCAGGCCATCGTCGACCTGCGCGGCACCGAGGACAGCCGCGGTCGCGTCCTCCAGGTCACCGAGGTGTGCGTCGTCGACGAGCTGGCCGCGGCCGCCGACATGGTGATGGGCAAGGCCACCGGCGTAGCGGCGGCCGTCATCCGAGGCGTCGACCCCGCCTGGCTCGGCCACGGGAACGTGCACGATCAGGTCGTGCGCGCCCCGGCCGAAGACCTCTTCAGGTGAGTCGCTTCAGCGGGAGCTGAACCAACGCAGTACCTCGGCGGTGCCGGTGGCCAGGTCGGTCCAGGGCTCCCAGCCGAGGTGGATCTTGGCCCGTCCCGGATCGAGGGCGCTGCGGGCCAGCTCACCGGCACGGGCGGGGGCGTAGGTCGCCGGCGCATCGGCGCCGGCTGCGGCGGCCATCGTGCGGTAGAGCTCGTTGACCGACGTCTCGGCACCGGTGCCGATGTTGCAGAGGAGGCCGCTCCCCCGGTCGGCGGCCCGCACGAAGGCGTCGACGACGTCGTCCACGTACACGAAGTCACGGGTCTGGCCGCCGTCGCCGAAGATGGTGCACGGCTCGCCCGAGAGCAGCTTGTTGGTGAAGATCGCCACCACCCCGGCCTCGCCGTGCGGGTCCTGGCGCGGCCCGTAGACGTTGGCGAGGGCCAGCGACGTGTACTCGAGCTGGTGGAGCTCGCGGTACACGTGGAGGTAGTCGGTGACCACCCGCTTGGCCACGCCGTAGGGCGACACCGGCTGCTGGGGATGCGACTCCTTCACGGGAAGCTCGCTCGGCACCGGTTCGCCGTAGATGGTGCCGCCGCTCGACGCGAAGACGACCTTCCGGCTGCCGGCCTGGCGGGCCCCCTCGATCACGTGGATGCTGCCCACGACGTTGACGCCGGCGTCGAAGGCCGGGTCGGTCACCGACACCCGCACGTCGGCCTGAGCGGCCAGGTGGAAGACGACCTCGGGCTGCCGCCGGGCGATCAGCTCGATCACCGACGGTTCGCGGATGTCGATCTGGTGGACCTTCAGCACGTGGTCCCGGTTGGCGCGGGCCTCGGCCAGGTTGCCGAGCGACCCGGTGGCCAGGCTGTCGACGACGTCGACCTCGTGCCCCTCCGCCAACAGGCGGTCGACGAGGGTGGAACCGATGAACCCCGCCCCTCCGGTGACCAGCGCCCGCACCGCTCAGGCCTCCGGCAGACGGGCCGCCTCGAGCTGCGAGCCAGCCGGCACCTCGGTGCCGTCGCCCACCACCGAGCCCGCCGTGACCGAGGCCCCCTCGCCCACGATCGCCCCGGCGCCGAGGACCGACCCCCGCACCAAGGCACCGGCTCGGACGATGCTGCGTGGGAGTAGCACCGACCCTTCGACCCGGGCCCCGGCCTCGATCGTGACGCCGGCCCCGAGCACGCTCAGGTCGGCGGAACCGTGGACGGTGGCGCTGGCCTCGACGCCCGGCTCGGCGGTGCCTCGGCGGCCGGAGATGAGGTCCAAGTTGGCCTGCAGGTAGGTGGTCGGGATGCCGGCATCGATCCAGTAGGTGTCGCCGTCGAGGGCGTAGAGCGAGCGGTCGTCGACCATGGCCGGGAAGGTGATCCGCTCCACGTTGACCGGCACGTCGGGGGCGATGCGGTCGAGGACCGACGGCTCCAGGACGTAGGTGCCGGCGTTGATGAGGTTGGTGGGCGCCTCGTCGCGCGGCGGCTTCTCGATGAACGCCGTCACCCGGCCGTCGGCGTCGGTGGGGACCACGCCGAACGCCGACGGGTCGTCCACCTCGTGGAGGGCGATGGTGCCCTCGGCGCCCGCCGTCACATGGGCCTGCACGAGGGCGTCGATGTCGAGGTCGGTGAGCACATCGCCGTTGACGACGACGAACCGCTCGTCGATGCCGGCGTCGAGCGCTGCGAATCGGATGGCCCCAGCGGTGTCCCGGGGTTCGGGCTCGACTGCGTAGTGGAGCTCGACGTCGCCGCGGCGACCAGTGGGGTAGGCAGCCAGGAAGGCATCGGGCTTGTACCCGAGCGAGAGGACGGCCCGCTCCACGCCGTGGGCGCCGAGGTGCTCGAGCACGCGGTCGATCATGGTGCGGTTGGCAACCGGCAGCATCTGCTTGGGCCGGCTCGACGTGAGTGGGCGCAGGCGGGTGCCGAAACCCCCGACCAGGACGACAGCCTGCACTGGCTACGGAGCGGCGGGGGCGGTGGTGTCGGCGGGGGCCACCGTGGTGCTGGTGGCCGACGGCTCACCGCCCACCGTGGTGGTGGTGTCGCCGGCCACCGTGGTGCTCGACGCGTCGGCCGGCACGGTGGTGGTGTTGCCGTTGGTGTCGGGCGTCTGACCGCCGTCACGGGCACCCAGCTCGGTCAGCTGCTGGGCGTTCGGCGGCTTGGGGATGTCGGCGTCCTTGTCACCGAAGAACACGGTGATGCCGGCGCCGTCCTCGTTGAGGCGGATCTCGGTGAAGTCACCCGTGGTGACCTGCGGCTTCGACGCCTCGTCCTGGACGTTGGGCCAGTAGCCGACGCGGAGGATCGGGTCGTCCACGCCTTCGCACTCGGTCTTGGCCTCTTCGTAGGTCTCGCCTTGGTACTTGAGTCGCTTGGCGGTGAGCTCGGCATCGAGCCCGCCGTCGTCGCGAGCATCCTTGAGGTACCGGTCGAGGGTGGCGTTGGAGCCCACACCGAGCTGGGAGAAGGGGTGGACGTGGATCACGCCGTCGCCGTGGGTGTGGATGCCCACCGGCGATTCGAACTCGGGCAGGTCGGGGAGGAACTCGCCGCAGGCGACGAAGGCCACCGCCTGGTGGATGTGGTCGCTGAGCTGGGGCACCCCGCCCATGTCGTCCTTGCTGCGGTCGTCACGGGCGTAGGCCACGAGTGCGGTGCCGAGGACCACCACGATCGTGATGATGCCGGGGAACAGCAGGCTGCGGGGCTGCCCGGACGACACCCGCCCACCGGCGCGTGCGGCTCGAGCGACCTTCTTGGCTGACGATGCCTTACCCATAGGGTCGCCCACCCTACAAGAGCCGTTCCGGCAGACCCATTCGGTCTACGGGCCCAGGGCCCCCAGGTACACGTCGAGCAGCGCGCCGGCGTTGGCCGTCCAGCTGAACCGCTGGGCCCGCTCCGCACCGGCGGCCGCCAGCGCGACTCGGCGGGCGTCGTCGCCGAGCAGGTCGACCAGGGCGCGGGCCCAAGCGTCGGGCTCGCGAGCGGGGACGAGGACCCCCGCATCGCCGACCACCTCGGGCAGCGCGGTGGTCGCGGCGGCCACCACGGGTGCCCCGTAGGCCATGGCCTCGACCGCGGGCAGCCCGAACCCCTCGTAGGTGGAGGGGATCGCAACGACCGCCGCGGCCCGGTACAGCCCGGCCACGTCCGCCGCCGGCACCCGTCCGACGCGCCGCACCCGGGCCCGCAGACCGGCCCGATCGATCTGGGCGGCCAGCTCGGCTTCGCTCGATCCCTGGCCGCCGGACAGCACGAGGGTGGCGTCGGGGTGGTGCCGGACGACCTGCGTGAACGCCTCGACCAAGGTGGCGTGGTCCTTGTGCGGGTAGGTGATGGCCGGGTAGTAGACGACCGGGTCGCGCAGGTCGTAGCGGGCCCGAAGCTCGGCGGCGGGGGTCGGAGCGGGGTGGACGTCGACACCGTGTGGCACCACCGTCACCCGGGCGGGGTCGACCGCGGTGTGCTGGCGGAGCGTCGTCGCCACGAACTGGCTGGGCACGATCACCCGCTCGGCCCGTTCGACCGACGGAGGGATGACCCGGGCGAGGTAGGCCCGCTTCAGCGCGGAGTGGCTGGCGGTGCGCTCGAGGGGTTGCACGTCGTGCACCGTGAGCACGTAGGGAGCGCTCCGCCGCATCGGCGCGGTGCCGCCGGCGTGGTGCACCAGTGCGGCGCCCGTCGTGCGGCGGGCCAGCCATCCTGACTCAGCGGCGACCCGGCGAAGGCGGGACCGTCCATCCA
>JALYWQ010000205.1 GCA_030852625.1 Actinomycetota bacterium | reverse complement strand
GTCTCTGAGCTCCTGACTTCGTTGCTGGCCACCGTCGAGAACCTGCTCGCCAAACTTCGCCTCGTCTGATCCGGCCCGCAAACCCATCCCGCTCGGCTCCGCGCGATCCCGCGCGAGCCTGGGTGGCATGGCTGAGTTGGAAGCGGTGCCCGAAGACTGGTCGCGTGCGTTGGCGGTCGTCGCCCATCCTGATGACATGGAGTACGGGGCTGCCTCTGCTGTGGCTCGGTGGACGGGGCAGGGGAAGTGGGTGGGCTACGTGCTTGTCACCGATGGCGAGGCTGGGATCCAGTCGATGGCGCCGGGGGAGTGCGGGCCGCTGCGGCGGGCCGAGCAGATCGCCGGGTGTGAAGTCGTGGGCGTCACCGACGTCGAGTTCCTCGGGCTGCCCGACGGTGGGCTCGTGGAGGGCCTCGAGCTCCGTGCGCTGCTGGCCGAGGCGATCCGCCGGCACCGGCCCGACGTGGTGGTGTCGATCAACCACCGTGACTCGTGGGGTGGGCCGAGCTGGAACCACGCCGACCACCGGGCCGTCGGCCGGTCGCTCCTCGACGCCGTGCGTGACGCCGCCAACCCGTGGTCGTTCCCCGACCGGGGCGAGGCGTGGGGCGGCGTGCGCTTCGTCGCCTTCAGCGGCAGCCCCGAGGACACCCACGCCGTCGACGTCACCGACACCCTCGAGCTCGGCATCCGGTCACTGGCCTGCCACCAGGCCTACCTCGACGGGCTCGACGGCGAGATGGCCGACCCCGGCACGTTCCTGCGCGAGTCGGCCGAGGCCACCGGCCCCCGCCTCGGGGTCGCGCTGGCCACGTCATTCGAGCTCGTCTACTGACCTTGCGGCCGTAACCGTGGTGGGCGGCTGGATGCCAAGCTCCGAACCGCTGTCAGTGTGAGGTTGACCTACCATCAGTAGATCGGTAGACCTCATCTCCATGCGACGACTCCTTGCCCTCTTGCTCCTCACCGGCATGGTGGGACTCACCGCGGCCTGCGGCGACGACAGCGACGGCGCGCAGCCCGTTGCCGCGGCCACCGCCGATGACGACGCTGCCTTCCCGGTCACCATCGAGCACGCCTACGGGTCGACGACGATCGAGCAGGAGCCCGAGCGGATCGTCACGGTGGGGTTCACCGACGCCGACATGCTCCTCGCCCTCGGCGTCGTCCCCGTGGGGCTGCAGCGGTGGTACGGCGAGCACGAGCACGGTGTCTGGCCCTGGGCGGAGGAGCTCCTCGGCGACGCCGAGCCCGTGGTCCTCGAGGGCGAGTCGCTCAACTTCGAGGCCATCGCCGAGCTCGAACCCGATCTCATCCTCGGCCTCTACGCAGGCCTGGAGCCGGACGAGTACGACACCCTCGCCGCCATCGCGCCGACGGTCGCACAGTCAGGCGAGCACCTGGAGTTCGGCACGCCGTGGCAGGAGATGACCCGGACGGCTGGGCTCGCGGTGGGCAAGGCCGACGACGCCGATGCGCTGGTCGACGAGGTGAGCGAGCTGTTCGCGGCGGTCCGGGCGGAGCACCCCGAGTTCCAAGGCATCGAGCTGGCCTACGCCGGCGTCTACGGCGAGGGCCAGTACTACGTCGAGACCGAAGGCTCGACGCGCGTCCAGATCCTGCTCGACCTCGGCTTCGTCGTCCCCGACGAGCTGGCCGCCCTCGGCGACGACAGCTTCTACCACGACATCAGCGCCGAGATGCTGGCCCTCCTCGACCAGGAGGTGGTGCTGTGGGAGCCCGCCGACATCTCCCAGCTCCCCGCCGTCGAGGCCAACCCGCTCTACCAGAACCTCGCCGTCGCCCGGGAGGACCGTGAGGTGTTCCTCGACGATCCCCTCATCGCCGCGGCCATGGCCCATTCGAGCGTGTTGAGCCTCCCCGTGGTCCTCGAGGCCCTCGTCCCAGCGCTCGCCGACGCCGTCAGACGCCGGTGACGACGACGTCCCGGTCGGTGAACGCCGCGTTGCCGTCCGCGTTGGTCACCGAGAACTGCACGTTGCGGGTGCCGGGTTCCAGGCCGCCGGGGTTGGCGAGCGTCACGCTGCGCAGGATCGCCTCGTAGTCGGCGACCGTGCCGGTCCCGATGACCCGCCACTGGCCGCCGCTGTCGTCGACGAAGGTGAAGCCGCCGGGGACGGTGACCCCGAGCACGTCGCCCGCCTGCCCGCCGGTGAGGATGAGCTGGAGCTCGACGAAGTCGGGGCCGTCGGGCTCGTAGATGTTGAGG
>JALYWQ010000190.1 GCA_030852625.1 Actinomycetota bacterium | reverse complement strand
CCACCGACGGGGGACGACCCGGCACCCGTGCCGGAGCTGCCGGGGGGAGCGGCTCCGGACGAGGTGGGACCGTCCACGACGGCGCCGGGCTCCAGCGCCACCACGTCGTCACCGCTGCCGCGGGCCCCGCCGCCCTGGGGCGCCGCCACGCCCTCCGACCCGGCGTAGAGGGCCTCGAACTCGGCCGCGTCACGGCTACTGCCGCAGGCCGCCAACGTGAGGAGCCCAGCCGCGAGCAGCGCCACGGACCGACGGCGACGGATCCTCACGACACCACCGCCCGTTCCAGGATGTCGACTCGGCCGGTCGTGCCGTCGACCCGCAGCCGGTCGCCGGTGCGGATGCGGCGGGTGCCGTCGTTGGTGCCGATGACGCACGGGACGCCGAGCTCCCGGGCCACGATGGCCCCATGGCTGGCCGATGCGCCGATGTCGATCACGAGGGCGTCGGCGAGGGTGAACATCGGCGCCCAGCTCGGATCGGTGAACCGGCAGACCAGCACCTCTCCGGGTTCCAGCGGGGCGGCGTCGTTGGGATCGGTGACGAGGCGGGCCAGCCCCTCGACGATGCCGGGCGACCCGGCCACGCCTTCGATCACGTCGCCGTGGTCGGTCGATGCGGTGGCGACCTCGATCGGAACGGGGGTGCCGGTGAAGGTGCCGGGCAGCTCGACCAGTCGATGCCGTTCCCGCGCCGCTCGTCGGTGAGCCACGAGCTCGCGGTGCTCCGGGCCGACGCCAGCGCGGTGCTCGTCGATGGTGAGGTAGAGCGCGTCGTCGGGATCGGAAAGCACGCGGTCGGCCACCAGCCGGCGCCCGAGCTCACGGGTCGCGAAGCGGCCGCCGTCGAGGGTGCGGAGGAAGCTGGCCTTCCCCACCTCGAGGTCGCGGACGCACCGGATCGCCATGCGGCACAGCAGGCGGGCCACCGGCCGGCGAGCCATCGGCACGGCGCGTTGCAGCTCGGCCAGCGCGTGCTGTCGCTTGGCCACGTTGGCCGTCTCGCGCGTCCGGGGACGCTCCCCCTCGGGTCGGGCGGCGAGGGCGGCGGCCAGCTTCTCCAACTCACCGTGGTCCTCCCGCCACACGACTGCGGTGAGGTTCCCCTCGTTGGCGCCGTGGAACCCGTGGCGGCGGACGAACTCGTCGATCGTCACGCGACCGTGGCCGACGGACCACAGGTCGTCGGCGACGGTGGTCTCGGCCACGCCGCCGAGCCCCGACAGCACCGCCATCACGAGCTCGGGCCGTCCGGCCTTCTCGGCCAGCGCGGTGAGTTGGGCCTGCACCGACATCATCAGCAGCCGGGCCCGCACGTGGATGCGGAAGGCCTCCCGGAAGCGATCGGCGGAATCGACGAGCAGGGCCAGCGGGTCGGCGGTGCCCCGGCCGTCGAGCACCTCGGCGGTCCACCAGCGTTCGTTCTCCGCCGCCATCCGTTGGAGTCGGCGATGGGTGGTGACCATCGCCACCGGTGCCTTCCGGGCGATGGCGGCCGTGCGTCCGCGCGACGGCGTCGGGGGCAGTCCGTCCCGCACCGTGCCGCAGATGTCGCGCTCGAAGTCGTCGGCCGTCATCCCGGGCATGGCGTCGAACCACGCCCGGAGCAGATCGAGGTTCATGGCCGGCCGGCCCCGGAAGTGCGCCGTCATCAGGTTGTCGGCGCCGGTGGGCACGGTGGTCTCGGCGGCGTCGAGGATGCCGAGGTCGAAGTAGGCCAGTCGCCCGCCGGCCTCCATGGTGGGGCCCCAGAAGCTCCAGCACATCGGTGACAGGACGTCGGGCGTGGCCTCCCCGATGTTGGCGGTGGACCAGAAGCGCGTGGGCTCGCACGTCGTGTCGGTCGGATCGGTGAGCTCGATGGCCACTACTCCCCCGGTCCTCCTGCAGCGGCCTGCGCCAGGCCGACCGCCCTCGCTTCGGCGTCGGTGAACGTCGACGCCCACTCCATCACCCCGAACCCCACCTTGCCCTCCATGAGCACGCTCGAGATCGCATTGTTGTCGTATCGGCCGGGACCGGAGTGCGGCAGCGGGATCGGCACGTGCCGGCGGGTCCGGCTCTGCAGCGTGGTGTCGATGCCGGCACCGAAGTGCACGTCGACCGAGTCGTAGGACGCGATGCCCGGCTCGGGCCGGAACCGGGCGTGCACGTCGGTGGTGAAGCGGACCCCCTCGGCGTCGGCCACCGCACCGATGCCGACGATGCGGTCACCGGTGGGGATCCCGATGGCGTTGCAGAACACCCGCCCCCGATCGAGGCACGACGCGGTCCAGAAGGCCTTGAAGTCCTGGCGCTCGTGGCGGATGCCCCACGAGTGGTCCCGCACGAACAGGCCCTGGCCGCTGACCCGGCGCTCACCGAGCCGGAACGAGCCCTGCCACCGCCCGCCCTGCTCGTAGTGCTCCTGCCGCCCCATCTGCGGCCCGCCGGCGTTGGTGGCCATCTGGCTGACCATGGCATCGAGCGGGCCGGCGAAGTCGACCACGGGCAGATCGCTCTCGAGGTGCAGGTCGACGGATGCTGGCACGTCGCCTCCGGCCGTCAACGTGAGCAGGCCGAGCGGCCCCTCGCCGGCGGTGAGGCTCGATTCCAGACGCACGCGGAGCCGTCGGAACGGGTCGACGAAGTCCACGTCGAGCCCCGGCACCGGCGTGGGTCCGTAGGGGCCGACGATCGTGGCCGAGGCCACCGCCCCCTCGACCACCACCACGACGCGCGCCTCCTGCTCACCCCGTTCCGGCACCCGCTGGAGGTGGGCCAGGAACCCGGTGTCGTGCGAGTCGTCCCACAGGATGAAGAAGAGGTTCTCCTGCCACCCCGGCTGCACGGGGTCGGGCGCCGGTTGGAACGCCTCGACCTCGGGGCCGAGCGGCGGCCGGTCAGTCGAGCTCGACACGGAACAGCTCCGTTGCGTTGCCGGCGACGACCCGGGCCGCGTCGGCCTCGGACAACGACGAGGTGTAGGTCTCGGCGACGTCCTGGCACTCGGGCCACGCGGTGTCGGTGTGGGGGTAGTCGGTCTCGTAGAGCACCCGGTCGACGCCCAGCCGCTCGATGAGCTCGATCCCGAGTGGGTCGCGGAAGAACGTCACCCAGACGTTGCGAGCGAAGTAGGCGCTCGGCGGCTCCGGCATGGCCGTGCGGTCGACGCCGGTGAAGCCCTCGCCGCTCATCTCCTCCCACACGAAGTCGGCCCGGGCCAGGACGTAGGGCACCCACCCCAGCTGCGACTCGGCCAGGCACACCTTCAGGTTCGGGAAGCGGGCGAACACGCCGGAGAACAGCAGGTCGGTGAGCGTGTAGCCGGCGTTGAAGCTGGCCATCACGTTGGGGACGGCGGCGGGCGCGTCGCCGGCGAGCATCGGGAAGCCACCGGTGCCGATGTGCATCGACACCACCAGCTCCTCCTGGGCGCACACGTCGAAGAGCGGATCCCAGGCCCGCGAGTGGATCGACGGGAATCCGAGGAGGTGGGGTGCCTCCGAGAAGGTGATGGTGCGGAAGCCGAGGCCGGCCAGGCGCCGCGCCTCGACCACGGCGAGCTCGACGTCCCAGAGCGGCACGATCCCCATCGGGACGAGCCTCCCGCCGGACCCGGCGCACCACTCCTCCACCACGAAGTCGTTGTAGGCCTGGATGCAGGCCAGGCCGAGCTCCTTGTCGGCCCCCAGCGAGAAGGTCTGCCCGCAGAAGCGCACGAACATGTTCGGGTAGCAGACCGATGCCTCGATCCCGGCCACGTCCATGTCGGCCAGGCGGGCCACGGGGTCGTAGCAACCCTTCAGGAGGTCGTCGAAGGTGACCGGACGAGCGTCGACCTGGTCCCGGGGAACCCCGATGGCCGCCGCGATCCGCAGCACCGGGATGAGCCGCCCGTCGTAGTTCCACACGTCCCCGACGTCGCCGGTGGGGTCTTCGACGAACCCGAGATCACCGGCGTTGAGCGCGACCCGGCCGACGAGGCGCTCCACGCGCGGACCGCGCTCGCGGAGCCGGGCCGGCAGGCGGCTCTGCCAGAGGTGCGGCGGTTCCTGGATGTGGTCGTCCGGCGAGACGATGCGCGGGATCCGAGCCACCTACCACCCCCCGGTCGGTCGATGCGCCGGCAGCCTGCTGCCGCCGACGTGTGACACGCACCGTAATCTGTCACAGCCAGGCCGTCAACGAACCCCGCGCTGGAGGAGGGAAGACGGCGCGAACCTGGGGGCGTCGTCCACCGTCTTCCGGTGGGTTTCGCCCCCAGGTTGCGGGTGGGTCTTGCGTCAGTCGTCGTCGTCGTTGTCGCCGCGCTCGGCCTTCTTCTGCTGGCCGGGCGGGAGGACCGAGAACGGATCGAACTCGGGCGACGTGGGATCGAGGTTGGCCGGCGTCTCGACGACGCTGACCGGCGGCGCCACCGTGGTGGCGGTGGTGGTCGGCGGGACCGACGGCTCCGAGCTCTCGGCATCGGATCCGCCGTCGTCGCCATCGCCGTCGAGGAGCCCGTCGGGTGCCGTCGACGACGGGGTGTCGCCCACGATCAGGCCACCGCCATCGCCCCGCATGGCGTTGCCGAGCAGGACGAGCAGCAACAGCGCCACGACCCCGGCGGCGATCAGAGCGTGGGTGCGCTGGAAGGCGAACCCTCCCGAGCGATCCGGATCCGGACCGGCCGGGAGGGGCGGCACCGCGAACACGTCGGTCGAGCCGGCGGCGGCGATCGGCGCCGTCACCTCGCCGGTCGGTCCGAACGCCGCGATCGGTGCCGTCGCCAAGCCCTCGTCGGCCATCGCGGGGAAGGCGGCGGTGGACTCGGACGGCAACATGGCCCGGAGGCGGTCCCGGACGTCGGCCGCCGTCGGGCGGGCCGCGGGATCGCGCTCGCACATGCGGTCGAGCAATCCCTGCCACACCGGCGGGACTCCGGTACGGGTGTCGGGATCGCGGGCCAGCCGGGCCGCCACCACCTCGTGCACCGAACCGACGAACTCCCGCCGGCCGGTCAACGCCTCGAGGAGCACGAGACCGAGGGCGTACACGTCCGCGGCGGGCGTGACGTCGCGGCCCTCCACCTGCTCCGGGGCCATGTAGCAGGCCGTGCCGATGGTCGTGGCGGTTGCGGTGACGCGGGGCGACTCGAGCAGTCGGGCGATGCCGAAGTCGACCAGGCGAGCCCGACCGTCCGGCGCGCACAGCACGTTGGACGGGGTGACGTCGCGGTGCACCACGCCGCGCTCGTGGATGTACGCAAGGGCGTCGGCCAGCTCGGCGCCGAGGTCGGCTACGTCCTCCGACGGCATCGGGGCCTCGGCCTTCAGCTTCTCGGAGAGGGGCGGGCCGTCGATGAGCTCGAGCACCACGAAGGCGTCGTCGTGCTCGGACCCGGCGTCGTACACGCGCACGAGCACCGGGTGGTTTAGGCCGGCCAGCAGGCGCACCTCGGCGTCGAACCGGCTGCGATCCGATCGTGGTGCGGCGCGGAACAACTTGACCGCAACGGGACGGTTCAGCAGCTGGTCGTGAGCCTCGTAGACGTCGCCCATGCCCCCTCGGGCGATGTGGCGACGGAGCTCGTAGCGGGCGGCGAGGACGGTGCCGACGTGAGGCGGCGAGGACGTGGCGGACACCTGCGGGGGTTACCCGTTCTCGTCCGTCGGCACACGCGAAAGGTGCGGACCGGCCCAGGCCCGACGAACGCGCTGAGCCGATCGACCCATCGTCCCGCCGATCGCTTCAGGAGGGCCGAGGGAGGGCCGATGCAGCGCCATGACGATGAACCTCCGACGACGCGTAGCCGGTCTGGGCGTGGCCGCTGCGGTCCTCACCGCCGGGAGCCTCTGGATCGGGAACAGCGCCGAGCGGAGCCCCGAGCAGGCCGACACGGTGGCGCTCGAGGAAGCCGAGCGGATCGCCTCGTTCCACGACCTGCTGGCGTGGTTGTCCAAGCCGACCACCACGACGAAGCCCCGGGTGACCACGACCACGCGCCCGCGGGTCACCACCACGACCCGCCCTCGGGTGACCACCACCACCCGTCCCGCGGTGACCACGACCACCAAGGCACCGGTGACGACGACCACCAAGCCCCGGCCGGTCACCACGACGACCGTCCGTCCCGTGCCGACGACGGCGCCGCCGGCCACCGCGCCTCCCACCACCGCACCGCCCGCCACGACGCCGCCCGCGCCGGTCGGCAACCTGGCCGCCGCCACCCAGAACGACCTGCTGGCCCAGGTGAACGCCCGGCGGGCGACGGGCGTCTCGTGCGGCGGCACCTGGTACCCGGCCGCACCCGCCCTGTCGCTCGACAGCGTGCTCGGCAAGGCCGCCCAGGCCCACGCCACCGACATGGCCACGCAGAACTACTTCAGCCACACCGGGCTCAACGGCTCGTCGCCGGGCGATCGCATCTCGGCCGCCGGCTACCGCTGGCGGGCGTGGTCGGAGAACATCGCCGCCGGCCAGGCCACCACCACGGCCGTGGTGAACGGGTGGTTCGGCAGCACGGGTCACTGCCAGAACTTCATGAGCCGCACGGTCACCCAGGTCGGCTTCGGCATGGTGCAGAACCCGTCGTCGACCTACCGCATCTACTGGGTCGCCAACCTCGCCGCCCCCTTCTGACCCAGCCGTGGGGTAGCAAGGGGCGGTGACGACCGAGTTCCACCTGTTCCTGCCGCAGATGCGGATGACGCCCGATGTGCTGGCCGCCCGGGCGCAGGCCGCCGAGGCGGCCGGCTTCCACGGCATCGCCCTCATGGACCACCTCTGGGCGCCGATGGCCGAGCACCAGGCGGCCTACGAGGCCATGGTCACCGCTACGTTCCTCGCAGCACGGACCACCACCCTGACCATCAGCCACCTCGTGCTGTGCGACTCGTTCCGCCATCCGGTGCAGTTGGCCAAGGAGGCCATCACCCTCGACCACGTCTCCGGCGGGAGGTTCGAGCTCGGCATCGGCTGGGGGTCGGTGCCCACCGAGCTCGACGCCACGGGCATCGGGGCCCAGCCGAAGGTCAGAGTGGCCCGGCTGCGCGAGTCGCTGGAGCTGCTGCGGGCGGCCTTCGCCGGCGAGGCCCTCGACCACGACGGCGAGCACTTCACGGTCCACGCGCCCCCGCTGGCACCCACGCCCCTCGACCGGATCCCGATCGTGATCGGCGGGGCCGGCCCTCGCACCCTCGAGCTGGCCGAGTACGCCGACTGGTGGAACGTGCCGATCTACGCCCTCCACAAGCTGGGCGCCATCCGCGACCAGGTCGGCGTGCCGGTCTCCACCCAGCAGATGGTCACGCTGGTCCGGCCCGACCACGATCGCGCCGAGGTCGAGGCCCTCGTCGAGAAGCGCTTCCGGGGGATGCGCCCGATCGTCGGTGACGCCGCCGAGCTCACCGCGCACTACGAGGAGCAGGTCGCCGCCGGTGTGTCGCGCTTCTACGTGTGGTTGAGCGACTTCGCCGAGCCGGCCACCCTCGAGCACTTCGGCGCCGAGATCATCACCCGGCTCGCTCCAACAGGCTCCTAGGTCGGGACGGCAGCGCCGACGGGAGCCACGCTCGGCTCGTGACGGGGCGCCAGCACCCGCACCGCCACCGCCACCAGCACGAGCGCCACGACCCCGTCGAGCCAGTAGTGGTTGGCGGTGACGACGACGGCGAACCCGGTGACGATGGCGTGGATCACGCCGATCCAGCGCCAGGGGCGCTGGGTGACCTTCCACATGCCGTAGGCGATGATCAGCGCCCAGCCCACGTGGAGCGACGGCATGGCGGCGTACTGGTTGGCCACGCTCTCCACGCCGGGCCGGGAGTAGATCGCCGGGCCGTACCTGGCGATGGTGTCGACGTAGCCCGACAGCATCCGCGGCGGCGCGAGGGGATAGAGGATCTGCATCACGAGGGCCACGCCGGTGACCGAGATGAAGACGTTGCGGATCCGCGGGTAGAGGTCGGCGGCCCGGGCGTAGAAGAAGGCGATGAACGCCACCGTGGCCGGGAAGTGCACCATGGCGTAGTAGCGGTTGAGGGCCTTGATCACCGACAGGTCGTCGAGGAACGCCAGCTGGAGCTCCCGTTCGGTGTCGATGCCGATGGCCCGCTCCCAGTCGAGGATGTCGCGGGCGTGGGCGAAGGCCACGTCGACCTGGTTCCGCCCGAGGTAGCGACCCAACCGGTAGAGCGTGAGCAGGGAGAAGAGCAGGAGGAACTCGACGAGCAGGCGGCGGCCGAAACGGCCGCGCCACCACGAGCCGATGCCCGCCTGAACCCGGTGCACCCCACCACGCATGCGGCTGAACGTATCCCGCCGCACCGCCGACGGCACGAACCTTCTTCCTGACGTCAGGGCATGGCGGGGCGGAGCCGGTACAACCGGATCTCCCGAGGGGCGCAGTTGGCCTCGTAGCGCTCGTAGCCGGCGTAGAAGTCCACCGCCGTGGCCCACGCCTCGGCCCGCTCCTCGCCTTCCAACCGTTGGGCGCGATACGGGGCCTTCGGACCCCGGAACTCCACCTCGCAACGGGGGTTGGCCTCGAGGTTGTGGCTCCACGACGGGTGGTGCGGTCGGCCGTAGTTGGAGGCGATGAGCAGGAGGCCGTCGCCGTCGTCGATCACCACGAGGGGCTGGGTGCGGGGCAGGCCGCTCTTGGCGCCGGTGGTGGTGACCAGGCCCACCTTGTTGAAGCCGGTGGAGCTGAACTTCCCCTTCGTTCGGGGGATGACGACCTTGTCGACCTTCGGCGCCACCTTGAGCAGGAACTGCAGGCCGGCCTTGCTCATGGCGAAGCGCTCGAGCAGCGCCTCGTCGATGCGGAGCCGGCGGCCTCGGAGCTTGCTCTCGCGTCGCAACGTCACCGGGCCATCTTGGCAGTTGCCTAGAGTCCGTTCCTCGAATCGGATCTGGGGGGAAGCGTGAAGGTCGTCGTGGTGGGAGCGTCCAGCGGACTCGGTCGGTGCATCGCCGTCGGCCTCGGCCGGCAGGGAGCCGACGTGGCCCTGCTGGCCCGGCGGAAGGAGCGCATCCAGGATGCCGCCGCCGAAGCCGGCAACGGCTCGGTGGCCATCGCGTGCGACGTCACCGACGAGACCTCGGTGGCCGAGGCCATCGGGGAGGCGGCCGGCTCGATCGGCGGCATCGACGGGCTCGTCTACACGCCGGGCATCGGGCCGCTCGTGCGGATCGAGGACACCGACGCCGACGAGTGGCGCCGGGTGTTCGACACCAACGTGATCGGTGCGTCGCTGGTCACCGCGGCGGCCCTCCCCCACCTCCAGGCGTCGTCGGGCTGTGCCATGTACCTGTCGTCGATCAGCGCGTCGCTCACCCCGCCGTGGGCCGGGCTCGGCTCCTATGCGGTGAGCAAGGCGGCCCTCGACAAGCTGGTGGAGGCCTGGCAGGTCGAGCACCCCGAGGTGGGCTTCACCCGCATCGTGGTCGGGGAGTGCGGCGGCGGCGAGGGCGACGCCGCCACCGGGTTCCCCAACGAGTGGGACGGCGACCTGGCCGTGGAGCTCGGGCCCGACTGGGTGCAGCGGGGCTACATGACCGGCGCCATGATGCCGGTGGACCGGCTGGTGCGGGTGGTGGAGATGGTGCTCGAGGGCGGCGCCGGCGACACCATCCCGTCGGTGGTGGTCCGGCCCCGTCAGCTCCCGCCGCAGTAGCGGCTCAGCGGAGGTGGCGGCGGGTCCGACGGAAGCCGGTCAGGCCATCACGCCGAGGTAGGCCTCTTGCACCACGGGATCGTTGCGGATCTCCTCCGGGGAGCCGGTGGCGATCACGGCGCCGAAGTTGAGCACGCAGATCCGGGAGCACAGCTCCATCACGAGGTCGATGTCGTGCTCGACGAGGAGGATGGCCATGCCGTCGTCGGCTAGCGCGCGGAGCACCTCGGCCAGTCGGCCGGTCTCCACCTCGTCGAGGCCCGAGGCCGGTTCGTCGAGGAGCAGCACCTTCGGGTCGGTGGCCAGCGCCCGGCCGAGCTCCACCAACCGGGCCTGGCCGGTCGGCAGCGCGTCGGCCCGCCGGTTGGCGACGTGGGTGAGGCCGAGGGTGTCGAGGATGCGGTCGGCCACCTCGGGCGCCGTGCGCATCGACCGCCGGTTGGCCCGGGCCGCGATCTCAGCAGCGGTACGGATGTTGTCGCGCGCCGTCATCGACCCGAACACCTCGAGGCGCTGGAAGGTGCGGTTCATGCCGAGGCGGGCCCGCTTGTGCACCGGCGCGTCGGACACGTCGTCGCCATCCAGGATCACCCGCCCCCGGCAGGTCTGCACGCCAGAGAGCGCGTTGAAGGTCGTGGTCTTGCCGGCCCCGTTCGGCCCGATGAGCCCGAGGATCTCCCCGGCGTCGAGCGTGAGGCTCACGTCCTGCACCGCGGCGTGCTCACCGAACCGGACGTTCAGCTCCTGCGCTTCCAACACGGCCATCGGTGAGCTCCTCCCCCGTCGGACGCCGCTCCCCCGGAGCCGGCTGCCAGGCGCTCACGGTAGCACCGGGCCGCAAACCCCGTTCTCGGCTTGCGATGACCGAGTTCTCGTGTGGCAGGGTGTCGTCCACCATCACGAGGGGGAGGCACACCGATGTCGTTGTTCGACGCATTCAGCTACCAGGGGAAGCGGGTCGTGGTCGTCGGGGGCGCCACCGGCATGGGGGCCGCCGCGGCCGAGGTCGTGTTGGCCGCCGGCGCCGACGTGATCGTGATGGACCGGGCCGACGTCACCCTCGAGGGCGTCACCGTGATCAAGGTCGACATGAGCGACAAGGCCTCGATCGAGGCTGCGGTCGCCGAGTGCGGCGGACCGGTCGACGCCCTGCTCTCCTGCGCGGGGGTGGCCGACGGCACGCCCGGCATCGAACGCATCAACTTCATCGGCCACCGCCACATGATCGACCTGATGGTCGACGGCGGCCTGCTCGCCAGCGGCTCGGCCATCGGCCTCATCTCCTCCGCCGCCGGGTTCGGCTGGGAGCAGAACCTCGAGCGCTTGAACGAGTACCTGGCCATCACCGACTTCGACGAGGCCGCCAAGTGGGCCGTCGACAACGGCAAGGCCGACTACCTCTGGAGCAAGCTCTCCATCAACGCCTACATCGCCCGCGAGTGCTTCGGGCTGATGAAG
>JALYWQ010000183.1 GCA_030852625.1 Actinomycetota bacterium | reverse complement strand
GCCGCCGCCCGCACCACGCCCGTGCCGCGCCCGAAGCGGGGCGGCAACGGCAACGGCCGGAAGCGCCGCGGGTTCCTCTGGCGGTGGCGGCGCAGCCTGTTCGTTGTGGGCCTCACCACCGTCGCCGTGACGGGCGGCGCGGCCTCGGTGTTCTTCAACATCGCGCTCCCGCCGGAGGATCCGCTCCGGCAGACCTCCTTCGTCTGCACCGCCGACGTCACCGAGGCCTGCGGGCCCGACAACGCCATCGCCACCTTCAGCGCCGAGGAGGACCGCACCAACGTCCGCCTCGACGAGGTGCCGCAGGTCCTCGTCGACGCCGTCCTCGCGACCGAGGACCGCGACTTCTTCGCCCACGGTGGCGTCGATCCCGTCGGCATCGGCCGAGCCCTCTACAACGACATCCGCGGCCGCGGGGTGCAGCAGGGTGGTTCCACGATCACCCAGCAGTACGTGAAGAACGTCTACCTGAACTCCGACCGCACGATCACCCGGAAGATCAAGGAAGCGGTCCTGGCCGTGAAGCTCGAGCGGGAGCTCGACAAGGAGCAGATCCTCGGCCGCTACCTCAACACCATCTACTTCGGGCGGGGCGCGTACGGCGTGGCCGCAGCGTCCCGGGCCTACTTCGGCAAGGACGTCCGCACGATCGGGGTGGCCGAGTCGGCCTACCTCGCCGGCCTGATCCGGGCCCCCGAGGCGGCCGACGCCCGGTCCAACCCGGAGGAGGCCACTCGCCGCCTCAACGTCACCCTCGCCGCCATGCTCGGCGAGGGCATGATCAACGCCGACGAGCGGGCCGTGGCGGCCGACGTGGCATGGGACCAGCTCGTCATCCCCCGCCGGGACCGCTCGAAGCTCGACATCGATCCGGAGCTCGAGGCCATCGGCGGGGCCTACTTCCTCGAGGCCGTGCGCCGGCAGATCGAGGAGAAGTACGGGGCCGCCGTGCTCTACGGCGGTGGCCTGCGCATCTACCTCACGCTCGATCCCGGCATGCAGAAGGACGCCTGGGACGCCGTGAACTCGACGCTCGACGAACCCGACGATCCTGCCGCCGCCCTCGTTGCGGTGGACGACCAGGGCAAGGTGCGGGCCATGGTCGGCGGGCGCGACTTCGAGACCCAGAAGGTGAACTACGCCCTCGGGAAGGACGCCGGCGGCTCGGGGCGCGGCGCCGGCTCGTCGTTCAAGCCCTTCGTGCTGGCCACCGCCATCCGGGAGGGGATCTCGCTCAACTCGAAGTTCAGCGCCCCCTCGAAGATGACCTTCCCCAAGGCCGACAACGGCAAGGACTGGGTGGTCGGCAACTACGAGGACGCCGAGCAGGGCACCCTCGACCTCGTGGACGCCACCAGGGTGTCCTCGAACACGGCCTACTCCCAGCTGATGCTCGAGGTGGGCCCCGAGAAGGTGGTCGACCTGGCCCACGACCTCGGGGTGCAATCCGACCTCAGCCCGGTGCCGTCGCTCGTGCTCGGCACGTCGGAGGTGTCGCCGCTCGACATGGCCGTGGGCTTCAGCACCTTCGCCAACCGGGGCGTGCGCAACGACCCCAAGCTGATCGAGCGCATCGAGCAGGTGCACGACGACGGCGAGCTGTCGATCCTCGCCCAGGCCCGGCCCACCAACGACCGGGTGCTCACCGAGGCCGAAGCCGACCAGGTCACCCACGCCCTCCGGCAGGTGGTCACGGCCGGCACCGGCCGGTCGGCCAACTTCGGGAAGGCCGCCGCCGGCAAGACCGGCACCACCAACGACAACCGCGACGCCTGGTTCGTCGGGTACACCCCGAAGCTCACCGCCGCGGTGTGGATGGGCTACGACAACAAGCCCGGCGAGCCGACCCGCTACATGGAGGACGTCCACGGCATCGACGTCACCGGTGGCAGCCTCCCGGCCCAGATCTGGAACAAGTTCATGCGCAACGCCACCGAGGGCGAGGACCAGGGCTCCTTCGTCACGCCGAAGAGCTTCCCGGGCGAGGTCCTCAACGCCAAGCTCGTGCTGACGCCCGACTCGACGACCTCGACGACGGTCGACCCGGACGCGCCCACCACCACGGTCGACCCCGACGCCCCGACGTCGTCGAGCTCCTCGATCCCCGGCGGCTCGACGACGACCAAGCCGACCACGACGTCGACGGTCCCGACGACGACGAGCACGCTGCCGAAGTGCACGGTGAACCCGCCGACGGCGGACCCGAACTTCCCCTACTGCCAACCGACTCCCAACTAGGAGCGGCGGGCGGGGCTACTTGTAGACCCGGACGTAGTCGACGATCGTGCGGGCCGGCAGCGGGGTGACGCCGGCCTGGAAGCTGTTGTCGCCGATCCCCAGCATCTGTGAGATGGCGAGCATGTGGTCCTTGTTGAAGTTGCTGGCCCCCATGGTGTTCACCAGGCAGACGTTGCCGTTGTAGGTGATGGTGAGCGACGAGGCCGTCCAGTCGAGGACGTAGGTGTTCCACTCGTACGGGTCGAGCATGCAGGTGTACGCGGTGTCGTTGCCGTCCATCTGCGACAGCGGGTGGTGGATGTACGGGATGGCCCGGTCCGGCCAGGTGCCGTACACCTCCATCACGTCGATCTCGCTCTTGCCCGGGCCGCCGTTGAGGTTCTGCGGGAACAGCCAGAGCGCGGTCTGGGTGCCCCTGGTCTTGGCCGTCTCGACCTTGGCCCGGAACTCCACCCGCCCCTTGTTCACGCTGAACAGCTGGTAGGTGGTCACCGTGGCCGAGGTGAACTGCGTCTGGCGGGCCCCCTTCGGGTCGGGGCAGGTGAACGGCGCCGGTTCCTGACGGGAGACCAGCGTGAGGTTGCCGCCGCCGACCTGGATGTTGTTCGGCGAGTCCACGACGCAGTCGAAGTCACCCGAGTCGAAGCCCGACTCGGCGGTGGTCTGGGGCCGCCAGTAGGTGCGGTCGAGGCTCGTGCCGTTGAACTCGTCGGACCAGTGGCAGGTCCACACGCCGCCACCGGCCTTGGGCACCGTGGCCACGCCGCCGCAGGGCTGGCCGCCCGGCGCGGTGGTGGTCGGCCCGGTGGTGGTGGGCGCTGCCGTGGTGGTTGGCGCAGCGGTCGTGGTGGTGGGGCACTGGCCGAGGAGCTTCATGAGGCCGTTGCACGCCGCGGTGGTGGGCGTGGTGGGCGCGGTGCTCCCGGGTGTGGTCGTGGGCGTGGTGGTGCACTGGCCGAGCAGCTGCTGCCAGAAGTTGCAGGTGGCCGCCGAGGCCGTCGGAGGTGCCGTCACGAAGACCGCCAGCGGCACCGCCAGGGTGGCGACGGCGAGGCCGATGGACACGACAGCCCGTCGGCGCCGGCCCAGCGGGCGGGAACGGGTGGGGATGCGGTCCTTCAGCATGGCGCGTGCTCCTGATCGGGAGAGCCGGTGCGGCTCGTTACGTATCGACCACTTCGTGGGGATAACTGAAGCGGCAGGGAGCGCACCAGCGCTCGAGCTCCTCCACCACCTCGATCTTCTCCTCGGTGTCCCAGGCCTCCGGGGTGAGGTAGATGCGGTGCACCGTCACGAGATCGGGCTCCGGCGATCCGCAGCTGTCACAGGTCTCCACGCTGGTCACGCCAGCACGCTAGAGCGGTTGCCGGGCCGACGTCCGGGAGCTTGGTGATCGCGGCGATCCGGGCGTACGCTGGCGGTGCCGCTGGCAGCCACCCAGGCGCTGGACGGTAGGAGGTGCAGCGATGCGCAAGCAGTTGACCGCGCCCGCGGTCCGCGCCCGGAAGGCGCGGGACGGAGCGGATCCCCTCGTGATGGTCACGGCCTACGACGCCCCCGGCGCCCGCATGGCCGACGCCGCCGGGGTCGACCTCATCCTGGTCGGCGACTCCGTCGCCATGGTGGTGCTCGGCTACGACGACACCCTCCAGGTCACCGTCGACGACCTGGCCCACCACACCGCTGCGGTGGCCCGGGGCCTGGCGACCTCGGATCACGACGGCGAGCGCCCCAAGCCGCTGGTCGTCGGCGATCTGCCGTGGATGAGCTACCACACCACCACCGTCGACACCGTGGTGAACGCGGCCCGCCTGATCCGGGCCGGGGCCCAGGCCGTGAAGCTCGAAGGCGGCCGCAAGCGGCTCCCGATGATCGAGGCCATCGTCGACGCCGAGATCCCGGTGATGGGCCACCTCGGCCTCACCCCGCAGTCGGTGCACGCCATGGGCGGGTTCAAGGTGCAGGGCCGGGAATCCCGGGCCGCCCTCGAGCTGCTCGCCGATGCCAAGGCCCTCGAGGCGGCCGGCTGCTTCGCCATCGTGCTCGAAGGGGTGCCCGACGAGGTCGCCCGCATGATCTCCGAGAACCTCGACGTGCCCACCATCGGCATCGGCGCCGGCCCGGGGTGCGACGGCCAGGTGCTCGTGTTCCACGACGTGCTCGGCATCGAGGACCGCATCCTGCCGAAGTTCGTCCGCCGCTACGCCCAGCTCCGGGACACCGCCGTGGAGGCCCTCACGGCCTACGCCGCCGACGTGCGCAGCGGTGCGTTCCCCTCGGAAGCCGAGACCTACCACCTGAGCGCCGAGGTGGCGGAGACCCTCGGCCTCTACGGCAGCGCCAAGATGGAGGCGTGACCGCCAGCGAACGCAACCTCCGCATCCTGCTCGTCGCCGCCGTCGTCATGGTCGGCCTCGGGTTGTGGGCCTTCGTGCTGCGAGGCGCCGACGGTCCCGAGGATCCCCGGCTCACCGTGCCGGCGGCGAGCGAGCGGGTCGAGGACCTGCCCCCACCGGGCAACCCCGACCGGGTGCCGATCGAGGGAGGGTTCTCCGAGATCGCCATCGCCGTGGAGCCCGAGGCGGGGGGCGACTTCCTCACCTGGTGCCTGCTGGCCGCTCGGGACCACGCCCAGCGGGCTCGGGGCCTGATGGGCGTCACCGATCTCCAGGGTTACTCGGGCATGGCCTTCATGTACGACGACGACGTGCAGAACCCGTTCCACATGCTCAACACCGTGATGCCGCTCAGCATCGCCTGGCTCGACGCCGCCGGTGACGTGGTCACCATCAGCGACATGGAACCGTGCGAGGCCGAGCCCTGCCCGTCGTACCCGCCCGAGGGCCCCTACCGGCTGGCCATCGAGGTGCCGAAGGGCGAGCTCCCCACCTTGGGGATCACCGAGGGCTCGAGGGTGACGGTCCTCGGCGCCTGCGCCCCCACCGGCTGACCCCTG
>JALYWQ010000158.1 GCA_030852625.1 Actinomycetota bacterium | reverse complement strand
CCTCAGCTCCCACCCGATCCCGGGCAACGAGATGAGCGTCACCAAGGTGATCGACGGGCTCGTGCGCCTCGGCGCCAAGGTCGTCCACTCGGGCCTCGAGGACGTGCACGCCACCGGGCACGCCAAGCAGGAGGAGATCAAGACCCTCCTCAACATCACCGAGCCCCAGTGGGTGATCCCGGTGCACGGCGAGTACCGCCACCTCGTGCACCACGCCGAGCTGGCACAAGCCATGGGCGTGCCGAAGGAGCGCACGCTCATCTGCGAAGACGGCGATCAGCTCCGCATCGACGACGACGGCGTGTCGGTGAGCGGGCAGGTTCCGGCCGGCTACCTCTACGTCGACGGCATCGTCGGCGACGTCGGCCAGGGCGTGCTGCGCGACCGTCGGGTCCTCGCCGAGGAGGGCGTGGTCGTGGTGGTGGTGACGGTCGACGCCCGCACCGGCGTGATCATCACCGGTCCCGAGGTCATCACCCGGGGCTGGGTCTACGCCCCCGAGGCCGAGGAGCTCCTCGACGAGTGCGCCGAGGTCGTCACCCAGGCCCTCAAGGAGATCGCCGGCACCACACAGGGCGACGTGGAGACGATCCAGCGCACCGTGCGACGGGCCGCCGGCCGCTTCGTCAACGCCCGCACGAAGCGCAAGCCGATGATCGTGCCCGTCGTCATGGAGGCCTGAGGCCCCAGGTGCCGGAGCTGCCCGAGGTCGAGACGGTCCGTCGGGGGCTCGAACCGCTGGTCGTGGGCCGGCGCATCGTGGAGGGCTGGGGCCACCCGAGCGCGAAGTTCGCTTCGGCGCCAGAGGCGACCGGCCCGTCGGTTGAAGCGGTCGGACGGCGGGGCAAGTACCTCCTCCTCGGCCTCGACGACCGCCGCGAGCTCATCGTGCACCTCGGGATGACGGGCCAGCTCCGGCTCCGCCCCGGGCCCGAGGTCGACCCCTACGTGCGGGCGTGGTGGGCCCTCGACGACGGTGCCGTCCTCGAGTTGCGCGACGTCCGGCGCTTCGGGCGCATCGGCGTGGTGCCGGCGGGGGAGTACGCCTCGCTGCCCACCCTCCACAAGCAGGGGCCCGAGCCGTGGGACGCCGCCCTCGACGACGGCGGTCTTTGGCGGAACCTGCGGGGCAGCAACGCCCGCGTGAAGACCCAGTTGCTCTCGCAACGGCCCATCGCCGGGGTCGGCAACATCTACGCCGACGAAGCCCTCTGGCGGGCCGGCGTGCACCCCGCCCGTCGCTCGGTCACCAAGGCCGAGGCCACCCGGATGCTGGCGGCGCTGCGCGAGGTGCTCGAGCAGGGCATCGCCAACGGTGGCACCACGCTGCGCGACTACCGCACGGTCGACGGCGGTTCGGGCCGCAACCAGCTCGAGCTCGGCTGCTACGGCCGGGCCGGCGAGCCGTGCGCCCGCTGCGGTGAGATCCTCCGCCGGTCGGTGATCGACGCCCGGGGCACCACGTGGTGCCCGGTCTGCCAGCCCCGCCGCTGACGCTCGCGTTACGTTCTGCACACCAAGGGGGGATGCAGTGACGACGATCGACAAGGACGCGCTCAAGGCGCGCTACCGGGCGGAGCGCGACAAGCGGCTGCGGGCCGACGGCAACGAGCAGTACCTCGAGCTGAAGGACCAGCTGGCCCACTACCTCGACGACCCGTACACCGAGCGGGTCGAGCGCGAGCCGCTCCACGACCACGTGACCTTCACCTTCGTCGGCGGCGGGTTCGCCGGCCTGGTCACCGGTGCCCGGCTGAAGGAGGCCGGCGTCGACGACGTGCGCATCCTGGAGAAGGGGGGCGACTTCGGCGGCACCTGGTACTGGAACCGGTACCCGGGGGCCCAGTGCGACACGGCGTCGATGGTCTACATGCCGCTCCTCGAGGAGTGCGGCCACATGCCCACCGAGAAGTACGCCCATGCGCCCGAGATCCTCGAGCACTGCCAGCGGATCGGGAAGCACTTCGGGCTCTACGAGGGCGCCCTGTTCCACACCCAGGTCACCGACCTCGAGTGGGACGACGCGGCGTCGCGCTGGATCGTCCGTACCGACCGGGGCGACGAGTTCACCAGCCAGTTCATCGGCATGGGGACCGGGCCGCTCCACCTGCCGAAGCTCCCCGGCATCGAGGGCATCGAGTCGTTCCAGGGGCACAGCTTCCACACCAGCCGGTGGGACTACGCCTACACCGGCGGCGACCCGTCGGGCGCCCCCATGGAAGGCCTGGCCGACAAGCGGGTGGCCCTCATCGGCACCGGCGCCACCTCGGTGCAGTGCGTGCCGCACCTCGCCCCCGCGTGCGGGGAGCTGTTCGTCTTCCAGCGCACCCCGTCGTCGGTCGACGAGCGGAACAACCACCCGATCGACCCCGACTGGTTCGCGGAGATCGCCACGCCCGGGTGGCAGCAGCGGTGGATCGAGAACTTCACCGCCAACCAGACCGCCACCTTCATCGACGAGGACCTCGTGCAGGACGGGTGGACTGAGATCACCCGCCGCATGAAGGACAAGTTCCTGTCGCTCCCGGCGGAGGAGATCACACCCGAGAAGGTGATGGCGGCCCTCGAGGACGCCGACTTCGAGAAGATGGAGCAGATCCGGGCCCGCGTCGAGACGATCGTCGAGGACCCGAACACCGCCGAGCGCCTCAAGGCCTGGTACCGCCAGCTCTGCAAGCGCCCCTGCTTCCACGACGAGTACCTCGCCGCCTTCAACCACCCCACCGCGCACCTCGTCGACACCGACGGCAAGGGGGTGGAGCGGACCACCGAGCGGGGCGTGGTGGTCGACGGCGTGGAGTACGAGGTCGACTGCATCATCTACGCGTCCGGGTTCGAGGTCGGCACGCCGCAGGAGCGCCGGGCCGGCTTCGACGTGGTGGGGCGCGACGGCGTCAAGCTCTCCGAGCGGTGGGGCGACGGCATGCGCACGATGCACGGCATGCACGTCCACGGGTTCCCCAACGCCTTCCACGTGCAGGCCACCCAGGCCGCCGCGCTGATCTCCAACTATCCGCACAACCTCACCGAAGCCGGTCGCACGATCGCGTCAGTTGTGTCCCACGCCCTCGAGCAGGGCCACGAGCGCGTCGAGGTCACACAGGAGGCCGAGGACGCATGGATCGACGTGCTCCTCACCGGCGAGGGGTCGGGGCTGGCCAGCGTGTTCGGCAGCGCCGAGTGCACCCCCGGCTACTACAACAACGAGGGGATGCCGGCTGGCCCCGGGGCCCGGCTCTGGTTGGGCTACCCCGGCGGCCCCGTCGCCTTCTTCGACCTCATCGCCAGGTGGCGCACCGACGGCCGCTTCGACGGCCTCGCCTTCGCCTGACCCCCCCCAAATCATCGCAACCCAGGTTGCATCGTCCGCTGTGGCTGGTGGGGCTACTGATACCGTTGTTGCCACTGTGGCCACCACCCAGCGACCCCGCTCGGGGCAGAAGAAGCCGTCCTCGTCGCGCACGAAGAAGAAGGCGGCGCCGCCGCCCACGATCACCGAGCGCACCCTCGCCGCCCTCGGTGCTGCACTGCGGGGTCACGTGGGCGACCTGGGTGGACTGCTGGCCATCGCCATCGGCTTGGTCGCGGGGCTCGGCATCTACGCCGACGCCGCCGGGCCCGTCGGCCGGGGGCTCGACACCGCCATCGGCACCGCCGTCGGCTGGGGCCGCTTCGTGGCGCCGGTGCTCCTCGCCGCCATCGGCGTGCTGCTCGTGCGCGGCCCGCGCGCCGACGAGAACGGCGAGGTGCTCCCGCCCCGCGCCCACCTCTGGGTGGGTGGGCTGCTGCTCACCGTCGCCGTCGGGGGCCTCCTGCACCTCGCCGGCGGTCGGCCCGG